>NZ_JBNNMG010000011.1:0-105175 GCF_050272555.1 Lysinibacillus sp. NPDC047702
TATCTGGAAAAACATAAAAGATAGAGAAATCCGACTTTGAATTCATTCAAAGTCGGATTTCTCACGAATTGAAGCTAGTTATGTCCCAGCCTCTTTTGTATAAATAATAGTTATTATAATTCCTGTGATAGGGCATTAAAAAGCTCCATTGTTTCTTGATTTGGTAAAATCTCAAGATCAGCCAATAAGGTATGTCTAAATTTATTGTAGGTCTTTACAGCACTTGCCCGATTATCAATATCGATATAGTGTTGCATTAGTTGTTGGATAGTTTTATCAGAATATGGATTATGCTCTAACGCTAAGAGTAAGACATGCTCTCGTTTTTTTACATCATTTATGGCTGTATAATGTGCTACTAGATCATGCAGCAAAAGCGTAAACTGGTTATTCATAAAATTGGATTTACTAATAATCCACGGATAGTCTAGTGTAGTCATGTATTCCCCTTGATACTTTTGTACAAGTACCTCAGCCTTCTCAACATTGAGCTTTCCACTCTCCATTTTCTCGTTTAAAATCTGCTCTAAGTCATAAGCATCGCATTGGAAATCTTCAAGCTGTAAAATATAACAGCCGTTTGCATACTGAATTACATCTACATAGCCTATTGTAGAAAGTGTTGTACGTAGATATGAAACTGTTGTATGCAATTGCACCCTTGCCTTCTTATAGTCTGTTTCAGTCCATAAAGCATCAATAATAGTATCACGGGGAATGAGACTATTAAGATTAGAAAAAAGAAAGGCAAATAATTCTTTTGTTTTTACCGTTCTCCATAGTACGGTTTTTTCATCATATGAGACAACGAAACCTCCAAAACATTGAATAGTCAATAAAGATTTTTGTTGATCTAATACTGGAAGAGGTTTTTTTTCTAGGTGGAAGAGTGCTTGGATTCTATTAATAGTTGTCTCTAGGCGAGCTTTTGAAATAGGCTTTAATAAATAGTCAAGGGAGTGAATTTCAAATGCTTGAATTGCATAATCACGATATGCTGTGACGAAAACGATATAGACATTTGGGTTCCATTCCTGTAAAAGCTGTGCAACCTCTAAGCCGTTCATGCCAGGCATTTCAATATCTAAAAATGCTACTTGAAAAGAAAGGTTTGGTCCTTCTGCCATCAATTCTTTTACAGTTGTAAAAGTTTTAATAACCTCTATTGAATCAAACTCCTCTAATTTTTTCTCCATGTTTATAAGAGCTAATGG
Source organism: Lysinibacillus sp. NPDC047702 (assembly GCF_050272555.1). Lineage (NCBI taxonomy): Bacteria > Bacillati > Bacillota > Bacilli > Caryophanales > Bacillaceae > Lysinibacillus > Lysinibacillus sp. NPDC047702. Next base: position 1,215 of record NZ_JBNNMG010000011.1, read on the forward strand.
CTCATCGTCCATTACTATTACTCGAATCAAAAAGGGCACCAACTTTCAAATGTTTTTAACCTAAATTGAAGATGAGGGTAGGTTAATATGAAATTTCAATCACGGTTCCTTTGTCCACTCGATTGTTAACAAGTTGTTGAGACATATTGGCAATCAATTCGACAATGATTAACAAGGTCATATTTAAATGGAGTGCGTCTAGCATTGCATGTGGTTGTCTAACTTTTTGCTGCTCCAGCTCATTAAAAGCCAATATTGAATAAGTCTCCATCCTACATTCCTCCTTTCCTTTATTATCGGATGAAAATATTGTTTTTCCAACATTGAAAAGATGTGAATCATTAACGTTTGGTTTAGTTTTTATTCCATAAAATTGTGTTATTTGCTAAACATATGATCGATATTGTATATTTTTCTGTTTTTATAGTAATAATTTGTAATATCAGGTCCATTGTCCTGAGTTTATTAAATGCATTCTCTAGCATCGATTGCATAGAAGAGCCTATCTCTAGCGTACTTGCGCCAGATAGCAAAAAAATAAAATACGGAGGTAATATGAAATATGAAAAAACAAGCATTAGCTTTAGCTGTAGCGTTGACCTTTGGCCTGGGTGTGTTTGCAAGTTCTTCCTCTGCTGAGAAAATAGACAGGGTTCAAATTGGCAATACACTTTGGGGAATCTCACAAGTTTTTAATTTATCTATAGGAGATTTACAGCAAATAAGTGATATAGAGTCATCTTGGCTATATCCAGAGCAAACATTAAGCCTAGTTAAGGGTGATGAGAAGCCTAAGGATCAACATCTTATTGAAAAAGGTGATACTTTATTTAATATTGCATTCACAAATAATGTATCGGTTGCTGAATTAAAGGAATGGAATAACCTAACATCTGATTTAATTTTTGCAGGGGAGCTGTTAGCTATTAAGGCGTCAGCAGCAAAGCCAAAAACAGCTGTTAATAAAGTGAAAAAGCCAGCATCAACTACGAAACAAGTAAGTGTTGCGACGAATGGGACAGGAAAAACATTAACGATGCGTGCAACAGCTTATACTGCATATTGTGAAGGCTGTTCAGGCATTACTGCGAATGGTACAGATATTCGATCTAATCCAAGTTTGAAGGTAATTGCTGTAGATCCACGGGTCATTCCTCTAGGCACCAAGGTATGGGTTGAAGGTTATGGAGAGGCGATAGCGGCGGATACTGGCGGTGCCATTAAAGGAAATAAAATTGATGTTTTTATTCCTTCAGAGGGACAAGCCCGTAAATGGGGCGTCAAGCAGGTTACTGTGAAGGTTTTAAATTGATTTCAGAAAAGGGATATCTCATTGAAGATGTCTCTTTTATTTTTTTTGAGGAAATCGCATAAGTGTGGGGAATGTTGGGAACCATCAGAAATAGAGGAGGTATTTATTATGAAAAAAATAAGCTTAGTATTTATGTCTCTATTGGTGTTTGTCGGTGGTTGTGGTTTTTTTGAAAAGAAAGAAGAAAAAGTAGCTGTTAATGCCAAATCCCCGCTGACAGCAACCGCAAAGGTAATCGGTAAAAATAATGAAAGCTATGGAAATGCGTATTTTCAGGAAGAGGATAATGGGGTTATGATGACGCTGGCGTTATCTGGATTGCCACCAGGAACGCATGGCATTCATATACATGCAGTAGGGAAATGCGAACCGCCAACCTTTGAATCTGCTGGACCGCATTTTAATCCAACGTCTAAAGAGCACGGGAAGCTTAATCCAAAAGGCTATCATTTAGGAGATCTTCCGAATTTAGAAGTAGGCGAGGATGGTAGTGTGGATTTGAATTTTTTAGCTGAAGGCCTAACACTAGATAAAAATGCAGCTAATTCTTTATTAACTGGGGAAGGTACAGCCTTAGTTATTCATGAATCCGAAGACGATTATAAAACAGATCCTTCTGGTAATTCTGGTGCAAGAATTGCTTGTGGAGTCATTCAATAATAGTGCGTACTGTATCTAAAGGCAATTACTTTAGGTACAGTCATGTTGTTGAAATACTATTATGTCAATGAAATCAAGGTGACAAATTAAAAAGTATAGCCCTTTTTCAAAACGAGGGGTTGATCTCCGTTCCGACTGAGTGCTTTGTTGCTGTCGCTTCGCTTTCGCACAGAGCAAAGCTTCCTGGGGGCGTCCGATGAGCCGCTTCACTCGCGTAGCTCGCTCCAGGGTCTCATCTGTGACGCTGAATCCCCGAGGAGTCACTCAGTCTACACTCCAATCAACCTTTGCTCATCGTATTTTCTTCTGGCAATTCACACAAATATATAGTGATAAATTTGAAGTCTTAGCCATCATTATATTGTGCAAAAATGGAGCTTTGATAACATTTTTCAATGCGAAAGCAGAGCGGTAGCAATAAGTGGCTTTATGTAAAGCAACAAAATGATTCTATACATAAAATGTAGGGCAACAACTATAGAATTGTGCCATTATATCCATTTAATGATGGTGAGTAACATACTTTTACTTGACTTTTGAGGGAAGAAAATATTTAAAATTCTACACTATTGTTGATTGGAGTGCAAGGCTACTCGACTCCCGTGGGATAGCGAGACAGACGAGACCCTGCACGGAGCGTCAGCGCAGGAAGCGGCTCGTCGCTCGCCCACTGGAAAGCGAGTAGCCTGGAACGGAAATCACCTTCATTTTAACTAAATATTTACAAAAAGTCCCTTGACTATTTAATTTTTCAACACTATGACTGTATCTAAAAGCAATTACTTTAGATACAGTTTTTTTATAGTGATAAAGTGGAAGTCAAGAATAGGTCTGTTAATATATTTTTATTATTTAAATCCGAATTATGGTAATTAAGTAAAATGAAAGATGTAATTTCTGCCACATTCAATATTATTCATCTAATAAAGTGATTGGTTTTATATTTATTATGCATATGTAGCATTATTTGTTGCTTTTTTATAAAAAGGCAATGTATAATTCTATTATCAGAAAATTCTATTAAATAGGAGTGGTAAAATGAAAAAGCTGTTAAATTCAAAGTTTGAAACGTATTTAATGGATCAAGAGCCTGAATTCGCGATGGAAGAAGAAAAAAATGAGGAGCAGACTATAATCATTCATTATGATGAATACCCACAAGGTTTTTTTACAAGTTTATAATATTTATTTGATGGACTGTGTGAAAGAGAACAAAACTTTCAGCACAGTCCTTTATTTTTGTATTAATTTGTTATTTATATGAATTTTAGTATAAAGCATTTGAATATGGGTCTAATTACATATGTACTTTTCTGAAATTATTTCATGTATAATGAGAAACAAAAATGAGTATGAGGTGTAATGATGTCAGCTGCAGTAACATTAGAAGAATCAATATATCAATGGTTTGATCATTTTCATAAATATCCTGAGGTAAGCTGGAAGGAATATGAGACAACTAAAAAAATTGCGTCCATACTAGACGAATTGAATGTGTCGTATCGCTTATTAGGCGATGTGCCTGGATTAATTGCTGAAATTGGGACAGGGGATGAGATTGTTGCTGTTAGAGCAGATATCGATGCCTTATGGCAAGAAGTAGATGGGAAGTGGCAGGCGAATCACTCGTGTGGCCATGATGCGAATATGACAATGGTTCTTGGTGCATTACTACTACTTAAAGATCTGCCATTGCAACATCGTGTTCGTTTTATTTTCCAACCTGCTGAAGAACTAGGGAATGGAGCCTGCGCAGCCTTTGATCGAGGAGCAGTTGAAGGGGTATCGCATTTATTTGGTGTACATTTAAGACCGATTGAAGAATTACCACTTGGGAAGGTTTCACCAGCTATCCATCATGGGGCTGCTTATTTTTTAGAGGGAACAATTCAAGGTATCGATGCACATGGTGCCAGACCACATCAGGGGAAAAATGCCATTGATGTAATTATGGCTGTTCAACAAATGCTGAACAGTATTCATCTATCACCGTTTGAACCACATTCTGCGAAGCTAACAAAAATTATTGCAGATGGCGGTAGTACAAATATTATTCCGGGTAACGCTAGCTTTTCAATGGATATTCGCGCACAGCATAATGAACAGCTTGAATTGCTTCGAAGTCGTATTGAGTCTGGTTTAAAATCTATACAGCAGCAATTTGATATAGGTATGGACTGGAAGTGGATTGATTATACTCCAGGTGCTGAAGTTTCACCAATCGCAGCAAGAATGGCGAAAGAGGCAATCATTGAAACATTAGGTGAGGAGCACTTAGCGGATGAAATCACTACACCAGGCAGCGATGATTTCCATTTTTATACTGTGAAAAAACCAGAATTAAAAGCGGCGATGATTGGTATTGGAGCTAATTTGGCACCAGGATTACATCACCCTAAGATGACATTTGATCGTAGTGCATTGGTCGACGCTGCAAAAGTACTTGCATGTGTATTAGAAAAGAAGGCAGATTTCGAATAAAAAAATAAAGCTATATTAAAAGATTATATTTTCTTTTAATATAGCTTTTTTGTATCAGTATTTTACAAAATGCATGGATATATATAGAGTTTGTGTTGTTTTTAATAGCTACTTGAAAGCGTTTTATTACGCTAAAATAGTGAGATTTGCTTGAGAGGCATAAATTTTTTGCGTTGACTTTTAATTTTTTGAATATTAAGCTAAAAAACGTAAAAAATTATTTGCGCCTTAAAATATCGGAGATGGAAATGGGTGCAAAAAAAGGGGATGGGACCATGAAAAAAGAAATTAATGCTCTTTGGGCACTTTTAACTTTTGCAATTATGATTATTACGATGCTTATTACAGTAGTTGTTTTAGAGCAAAGTCCTCACGTACCTCTTCTTGTTGGCACAACTGTAGCAGCGATTGTTGCCAAATTACATGGATTTAAGTGGATGGAAATTGAGGAAATGATGTATAAAGGTATACGTCTAGCTTTACCAGCAATTGTCATTATTATTTTAGTAGGTTTGACAATCGGTGCATGGATCGGCGGCGGTGTCGTAGCAACAATGATCTTTTACGGCTTAAAATTAATTTCTCCGGCATGGTTCTTAGTAACAATTATGCTGTTATGTTCAATCGTTTCATTGGCGATTGGTAGCTCATGGTCTACAATGGCAACAATAGGTGTTGCTGGGATGGGGATTGGTCTAAGTATGGGGATTCCGGCGGCAATGATTGCTGGGGCAGTTATTTCAGGTTCCTATTTTGGTGATAAAATGTCGCCTTTATCAGATACGACCAATCTTGCTGCAGGTTTAACTGGAACTGATCTTTTTGATCATATTAAGCACATGCTTTACACAACAATTCCGGCTCTTGTCATTGCACTTGTTGCCTTTGGAATTATGGGAAGAAAATTTGCAGATGTCTCTATGAAGTCAGAAGAAATTTTAACAACTTTAAAAGTAATGGAGGAAAGCTTTGTTATTTCTCCTTTGCTATTACTTGTACCAGTAGGTGTTATTGTATTAGTTGCGAAAAAGGTGCCAGCAATTCCAGCTTTAATTATTGGGATCGTATCAGGTTTCTTACTACAAATTTTTGTACAGGGCGGTTCAGCTGCAAGTGCTGTTCAAGCATTACAGGCTGGATTTGAAATCTCTACAGGTAATCACATGGTGGACGAGCTATTTAACCGTGGTGGACTAGATTCAATGATGAATACGGTTTCAATGACCATTGTAGCGATGACATTTGGTGGTATTCTAGAATATTCAGGTATGTTAAAGGCGCTTATGAACGTTATTGTGAAATTTGCTAAATCTACAGGTAGTCTAGTTGCTTCAACGATAGCAGCTTGTGTAACGACAAATGCAACATGTTCTGAGCAATATATTTCGATTGTAGTACCGTCACGTATGTTTGCAGGTGTTTATCAAAAACGAGGATTACACTCTAAAAACTTATCTCGTGCGTTAGAGGATGGGGGAACATTAACGTCTGTATTTTTCCCTTGGAATACTTGCGGGGTGTTTATCTTAGCAACATTAGGTGTAAGTGCTATGGAATATGCACCATATGCGATTCTTAACTTCACTGTACCTATTATTTCGATTATCTATGCTTATATCGGGTTTGCGATTGTAAAACTAACTCCTGAAGAAATTGCAGAGGCAGAGAAGCGTAAAAAAGAGCAAGAAATAAACGATGCGAATATGGCGGTAGTGGACTAAATCTAAATTATCCCATCTACTAGCTAACCGTAGTCTCGCAGATGCCAAAAGTATCTGCGAGAATTTTTTAATAAATAGCAAAGTTCAATTCATAGATTGTGCGTGGACGACCTTGCTGATGGGTCATTTCTTCACCTACGACTTTAGCATAGCCATTGTCTACTAATTTTTTAATAATACGCTCTGTTGTACGTCTTGTAACCTGAAGGTATTGTGAAAGAATGTGAGCAGTAAATTGAGCTGATTGTCGCTCTCGACTAAAGTTGATGATTTTAGAAATATTTAAAGGGCTTAGGCTTGTTAGCTTTGCCATTTGTAAAACGTAAGGATCATCTGTTTTTAAAGCTAGTTTTACTTCCGATTTTGGAAATGGACCTAGTAAATTTTTATGTTCATCAAGTATATATATTTCATAGGGTTTTGCAAAAGTTAATGCGTTTTTTGCATTTTGGCTCGCCTCAAGAATGGAGTGACCAAAGCCAAAAGCAAGCTTAAAGGGTATTTCAATTTGTTGCATTAAACTTTGCAAATTTTCTTTTGAAAGGGTATTTTGCAAATATCCTGCTGTAGTATAAAGTTCAAAAGAATTTGTAGTAATTTGCTTATAGGTTGAATGTGTAGCTGCGGTAATCTTCGTTAAAATGTAGGTGTCTAATGAATTGTTTTCCGGAATTTCTAATAGACCTACAACAGCTTTCACAGATTCTGATTTAGTTAAAAGTGATTGAGATTTTGTTTCTTCTAAGTATTGAACAATCGAATTTGTTGCATCTATCATACGCATAGCAGGTATTTGAAGTTCTTGTAATTCATCAAAAACACTATGAATACTTGTAATGACAAAATCAATGCTCTGTGTATTCCACAGCGCTATATGATGCTGTAGTATTGCTTGAGTAGGTCTCGTAATAGCGATCTGCCGAATATAAGGCTTTGGACCAGAATACTCAATTTCATTTAGAACATTTGCCACAAAAGCAGGATTCATCACATCGATAGAAATTCTACTTAAAGATATTGCATGGTTGGCCATTACGGAGAGCAATGTTGTGGAGATAGCTGTTTCGTCTTGTTTTATATAATTCCATGGGATGGGTATTTCAGATAAAGAAGATCGGGCATGTAAATAAGGTAATGTTCCGCTAAGCAATAGCGCATCACATGGTCTAATTTGCTTTAATAAAATAGGTGCCTCTTCAGGATGACTGTAAGGATAAAATTCTAATTGAATATTCTCTATGTTCTGTGCAATACTAATAATACGTTTCATAAATGCTTTAGAGCAAATAACTGCTATTTTAGTAGACATGGGCACCATTCCTTTTCTATATTTTTTCAATAATTAACGACGTATTAGCGACAACAAAATTATACAGGAGATTGATAAAAATGAAAATCCAACAAGTAGAAATTTTTGCAATTCATTTACCATTAATTGAACCATTTATTATTAGTTATGCTACATATGATTCAATGCCTTCTATTATTTTAAAGGTTACCACAGATACTGGTATTATAGGCTATGGTGAAGCTGTGCCAGATGAGCATGTAACAGGGGAGACATGGGAAAGCACATATGCTGTTTTAAAAAATCAGCTAGTACCTGCAATCATTGGAGTGAATCCAATGGAGTTTGAAAAAATTCACGATAAAATGAATAAAATTGTGAAGGATGTACCAGCCGCAAAAGCTGCAATTGATATTGCCTGCTTCGATATTGCTGGGAAAGTACTACAGGTTCCAGTGTATCAGCTGTTAGGTGGACGTTATCATGAGAAATTCCCAATCACACATGTGTTAAGCATAGGAACACCAGAAGCAATGGCAGATGAGGCTGCAAATCGAGTAGAAATGGGCTATCGTTCATTTAAAATGAAGGTAGGCACAGAGGTTGTACGTGATGTTGCTCGAATTAAAGCGGTGCGCGAACGAGTAGGAGAGGACATTGCCATTCGAGTAGATGTAAACCAAGGCTGGGGGAATGCATCCACTACATTACAAGGTTTACGTGCAATGAAAGACTTAAATATTGATTGGTTAGAGCAGCCAGTAGACAGTGAAGATATTGACGGAATGGTGGAAATTAAGTCAAAAACCGATGTTACACTAATGATTGATGAAGGACTTCGTGGTGTACGTGAGATGCGTGAAATTATTGCAAAGCGTGCAGCAGATAAAGTAAATATCAAATTAATGAAATGTGGCGGCATTTATCCTGCTATGAAGCTAGCGGTGATGGCTGAAATGGCAGGTATCGAGTGCCAGATTGGTTCAATGGTAGAATCATCTGTTGGCTCAGCAGCAGGCTTCCATGTGGCATTTTCTAAAAAAATTATGACAAGTGTAGAATTAACAGGTCCATTAAAATTCTCCAAGGATGTAGGCAACCTACATTATGATGTCCCGTTCATCTGTTTAAATGAAAAATCAGGTTTAGGTATAGATGTAGATGAGAAGATTCTTAAAGAATTATGTAAATTCTCAACGGTTGTAACAGCCTAAGGAGGCACAGTATGGAAAACATCTATGAAGGAATGCTTGGAGAAACACCGTTTTATGTAACAACATTAACTCTTCAGCATTTACAAGAAATTGAGAATTTACAAGTTGAGGTTTATGAATCGTTGGCTGATCAAAGTATTTTACAGCCGCTTACTACTGAAGAATTTGAATATATTTTAGAAGGCAATGGCATGATGATAGGTGCTTATGTTGGGCAGGAGCTTATAGCCTTCCGTGCGCTCTTAAACCCTCCTGTAGATAATGAACATCTTGGCTATGATTGTGGAATTGCGGAGGATGCATTCAAACGTGTTTTATATCAAGAAATTTCGAATGTTTCTCCTAAATATCGTGGTTATGGCTTACAAAAAACATTAGCTAATATTGTGATGAGTCAAATCGATTTAGCGAAATATGATTATGTTTGCTCTACCGTAAAGCCTTATAATATTCCTAGCTTAAAGGACAAATTCGCTCAAGGTTTAGTAGTGAAAGGATTAAAGATTAAGTACGTAGATAAGTTACGCTATATCTTCTTTAAAGATTTACGACAGGAGCTACCAATTTTTAAAGAAAAGAAAATAATATCCATGGATGATACGGTTAGTCAGCAACAACTTTTAAAACAAGGTTATATAGGTACTTCTATATATGAGAATCAAAATGATTGGTTTGTTGTTTATGAAAAGTAAATAAAATATAAGCCCTGTTCTTCACAGATTGCGAAGAGCAGGGCTTTTTTGCAAAGGTTTGTTATTTTTTCAATGGACAAAAGCCACAGGCCATTAAACCAGGAATATCCTTGGAAAAACAACATGATTTTCGGACAGGGACATTTACTAAATTTGACGGACTTTGACCGCCTGTATACTGTGCCCACCATGACTTGTTTGAGAAACGAGCCCAAGTTTTAGGATCTTCTAATATTTCAATATCATCCATCGCTTGGTCTGCTAAGCCAGGGTTCGATAACAACATATGATAGTGCCAAAGGAGATAGCCAAAGAAATTTTCCCAAATTGTCAAAGGCGAAACGGATGTCACTTTTCGAAGCTGTTGCACAATAACATGCCCATCGTATAAGATCTTCTCGATAACTGATTGACGCTCAGCCTCATCCACGTAACGCCAATCATTTGGGTTGACAAACATTGCAACTGTAAAGCTGTTAAATTCTTTTGCGGCATCAAAACGAAGCTCAATTGGTTTTCCATCCCATACCTCGTCATATGCAGCAAGCATGTATAACTGCATGGCAAAAAACATTCCATAGCGTCGTCCGAAATGGGAGATGGCTGCTGCTTCTGTTGCTGCGTCCGTAATACCCATCATCAGATTTAAAAAATCAGGATGGTAAAAGTCCTTATGTATATCGGCTAATGTAAATAATGTTCGTTTCGGCTCTGTCGTATAAATGCTGTAGGAATTTAATTGTCGAACTTGATCCATCGTTAATGCTGGCATTGTCATCACCTTTTCTTTCAATCGTCTGCTATTTCAATTATAAATTAATCAATTTTGCTTCACAAATGGAAAGCAATATAGTAAAATGCATTAAATATATCTGAAAAGTAGGTTTTTATGTCACAGCTACAAGTAATTTCTTGACAGCTAGTTCGACTCAACCAATGGACGATTCTTTTGAGTGTCATTCTTACATGACTAACGGGGATCAGCTGGATTAATTGTTTTTCAGTTAAAGTGGCAGGTACTAGGCTATGTGTTTACAGGTATGGTAGCCATAACTTCTTCAATAGCTGTGTAGGATGCTTTGTGCATTTTCAATTAAAGCAATGGCAATATCGCCGCTCGTTGAAGAAGGCATTGTAAAAAATTTAATAATTAATTTTCAGATTACTGTTGACATTTTAATTGATAATGATTATCATTATCGTATAAAGATTATTCCTCCTTTACAATACAGTGTAGAGAGGATGAACTTTAGCTACTTTTCTCCAGAAGTTTGCTAGTTCATGATAACGCTCCTAAAACCCCCCTCATTTTTTGGGAACGTAAAATCTCAGAGCAACTTATGCCAATATGGATAAGTTGCTCTTTTTTTGATTGTCATTAGATAAGGAATTAGTTAATTAGTAGCTGGCTTGGTATGGTAAAATAAAAAATAGAACTTTAATTAGAAATAAGCGGAGGAAAATAAATGAAGAAATATATTATCACTTTGCTCATCGTGTTAGCCTTTTTAACTAACCCATCATCATCTAAAGCGGAAGTACAATGGGACGGGGCGCAAGTTGTGAAGGGGCAAACGGGAAAAATGACCTTTACCAAAGATGTAAAAGTATATAAGAAAAATACAAATGGTACATATAGCTCGATGACAGTCAAGCGCAACAACTATTTCCGAGTGTATGATATCGAAAAGTATGACAATAAAACATTTTATTGGATGAGCTCGGGTTACCGTGTTCAAGCAACGGATTTAGTTGTTTTTAAGAAAGTACCTCTGAACATACGCGCTTCTCTTTATGATAATCCTGGCTATATCAACATCAATCATCAAGATATTGACTATACCTATGGAAAACATTACTTCGATGGATCTGAATATAGAGGTCCTAATTATAATGTTTCTATTAATGAAAATTTACACTATGTTTATTTGCGAACTGATGGAAATATTGAAAAGAGCTATATTGATGCCACAGATATTCGCATTGCCGAAACAATAAAAAGAGATGAAAGACTCTATAAGCTAACAGCTGATGCACAACATCTAAGAGGTCCATTGGCTGGAGGAAGTTCAGGAGGGAAATATTCAAAAGGGACTGTTTTTCAATCGTTAGGACTTGAAATAAATGGATATCTAAGAGTGCAAGTACTAGGAACATGGGGAGAAGACTTTATTTCTACTTATATTCCTGTAAAATTACTCCAACCTGTGCAAAGTCAAGAGAAACGCTATATTCGATATGGTGTTATTGGTGAAGGTAAAAAGTCAAAAGAGCTAAAGCGCTTTGATGAAGTAACGTTATTGACTGAAAAAAATATGACAGCTTGGATTGAGATAGACGGGGAAACGTATTATGTACCAAAAAAAGTCCTAGCTACCATAAAACCAAACGAAGCACCGATTATTACTACATCTTTCTTGCCAAATGATACGCTTCAACAATTAGTTTATACGAATGGTGTATATAAGAAAACAGCTAATAATCGTTTTGAAGAGCAGAGAGACAATCGATTCATTGACTATCTTGAAACAGAACAATCCTTTAATTATGAAAAGGATGGTATCAAATATATTTTTGATAAGCCAGTTACAGAAGGTTCAAAAGTGACTAGAATAGAGAACGGAATGATAAATGAAGGATTTGTTCGTGCCATTCATTACACATTCACAAACTCAACAGGCACGTTTAACAATGTTGTGGAAACATCCTATAGAGAACTTTTTGCACCAGGCTATGGTTATATTAATGGATATAGCAGCGAACTAAGGTCCTATGAATAGCAATTCCTTTACTTAAAGGGTGAAAATCTTAGTAATAGGAAAACAGGTGGGGAAAAAATTTTTTCCTCACCTGTTTGATTTTAGGTCTTTAATTGCCTTCAACAGAGAAAACCAAATTATCGGAGCGGTCTGATAGATTATTGATAAAACTAATGAAAGCTATGGTTGAAAATCCAGAAAGATATATTAAAGAGTTGAGCTGTTATGAGAGGTAGATTGTTGAACAGCACCTTTTTTTCCTAGTATCATCGTGTAGTAGCTGTGTAAGAGCATACCTACTATAATAACGCCTAGACCTGCTAAGGCAATTGGATCCGGGAAGGCGATGCCGAGTAATAATACTTCACCAATAATAACAAAAAGAATTTCAGTCGATTGTGTTGCTTCAACTGCTGCAAGTTTACCTTGATGGTCTCGCACTCGGTCGGTCGCAATGAAAAATAAGATTGTGGCAATAACGCCTGAGCTGATACCAACAAGCAAAGATTGGAGCATTTGATTTATTGAAGGTAGCCCAACTGTTGCTAGGGCATAGATGGCCATAATAATCCATGCTGGCATAGAAGCAATGGTCATACCGAGAACTCGCTGAAATGTATCAATACGCCCTCCACATATTTCCATCATTTTACGATTACCAAGAGGGTAGGCAAACGATGCAACTACAACAGGCAGGATGCCAAGCATTAAGCTTTTCATTGGAACAGATTGTGCCTGTGGTACTTGAATAAGCAATATACCAGCTAAAATAACACATGAAATTAGTAATGAAATAAGTGGTATTTTTTGACGCACTGTTTTTCCTGCTACAATCGAAACAAATAGGGGGGCTAGTAATACACCAGCAACGATTGTAAACTGCCATGTTCCTGAAACGAGCCAGCCTGGACCAAAGGCGGCTGCAAATGTTAGAGGTGCATAAAATAATACGAACCCAACAAAGCTCCATAGAAGCCATGAGATAGGCTGAGCTTTCATTTCGCCAGAGAGTTGAGAAAAGCCCTTTCTATAGAAGACAATTATGAGTAAAAATGGAAGCATGAAGAAATAACGAAGAGATGCGCTCCATAACCAGCTACCACCTTGCATCTCCATCGCATGATTTAAGATAAATGTAACAGCAAAAAATAGGGAAGCCAAAATACCTAATGCAATTTCTTTCATAGAAGTCACCTCCATTTGAGTTAATAATTCGTAAGTGAAATGTTAATATGTAATTCGAAAATTCAGTTATTTATCTTCGTACAGCAGAAGACTCCCATCTCTCCAAGTGGTGAGATGAATGAGGTTTTGGTTCTTTTTCAGTGGATGTCGAAGATAGAGTCTCCGGCGGATGTCACGGATTTTCAAAGGAATGAATTGTGCGGGCACAATTCAAAATCCGGACGCAATTACGCCAAGGCGAAATTGATACTGAAAAAATTACGAAGAAAGGAGCAAGCCCTTCTTCGTAATTAAAATTATAACTTATTTTCCTTGCTGTTCAAATAGCTGAACAATCTCAATAATAACCTGTGTCGCCTTTTCCATTGTTTCAGCAGATACATATTCATATTTACCGTGCATATTTTCGCCACCCGCAAAAATATTTGGTGTTGGTAAGCCCATATAAGACAGCTGTGAGCCATCCGTACCGCCACGAATCGGTAATGTAATCGGTGTAATATCTAATTTTTCCATTGCTGCACGGGCAATGTCAACAATTTCTTTTACAGGTTCAATTTTTTCACCCATATTATAGTATTGATCTTCAATAGTTATGTTTAATGCATCCTCACCAAATTGAGCTTTAATTTTGGCTGCTGCGTCAAGCATAAGTTGCTTCTTCTCCTCAAACTTTTGACGATCGTGGTCACGTACAATATACGAAAGCTCTGTATGCTCGATAGCTCCCTTAAAGCCCATTAAGTGAATAAAGCCCTCATAGCCATCCGTTTTTTCTGGTACTGCATCAGCAGGCATTTCATTTTGGAAGGCGATAGCCATTGTGATGGCATTCACCATTTTGTTTTTTGCAGAACCAGGGTGTACACTTGTGCCCTTTGTCACAATCTTTACACCAGCAGCATTAAAGCTTTCATATTGTAGCTCGCCAAGTGGTCCGCCATCCAACGTATAAGCATAGTCGGCTCCAAAAGCAGTTACATCAAATTTATGAGGACCACGTCCAATTTCTTCATCAGGCGTAAACGCTATACGTAATTTACCATGTTTAATAGAAGGATTGTTTTTAAGGTATTCCATAGCTGTTATAATTTCTGCAATACCAGCTTTATCGTCTGCTCCTAATAATGTAGTACCATTTGTTGTGATTAACGTTTGCCCTATATAATTTTTAAGCTCCGGAAAATCCGTTGGTGACATCACTAAATTTTCATTTAGCTGAATATTTCCGCCATCATAATTATCAATGCGCTGTGGATTGACATTTGTACCCGTATAATCAGTAGCTGTATCAACATGTGCTAAAAAGCCGATAGTAGGTACTTCTTTGTCTGTATTTGCCTCTAGTGTTGCAAATAAATAACCATTTTCATCTAATGTAATATCCGTTAAACCTATTGCAGCTAGTTCATCTTTTAGAACATGCAATAAATCAAATTGCTTTTGTGTAGAAGGAGTTGTTTCGCTTGTAAAGTCAGATTGTGTATCAATTTTTGCATAACGAATTAATCGCTCGATTACTTGTTCTTTCATAAAAGTATGGCCTCCTAATGTGTATGTTTAACTTCTTTCAGCAGGTGTCCAAACACCAGCTGAAATAGAGGAACTCAGTCTAAGAATGCCACGTCCTGTGGCAATCTATCTGTGTGAAAGCGAAGCGACAGCAACACGGTTTTATCTGTGCGAAAGCGAAGCGACAGCAACAATAACAACAACACGCGACTGAGTGACCAACATCAAGTTGATCCAAAGCCTCAGCTAGATATTATTGTAACACTTTACTTCGGATTTCGGAATATTGAAGGATGCTTAAAGCTATAAGTAATTGAGCACTGTAATAGGTCAGCATAATAACCTCATGTGAGAAGGATAGGGGCATTACAAATTTATTAATGGCTAAATAGGAATCCGATGCGATAAATAGTAGCGCCCCAATTATCGCAAAGGTGGAACCTGTTCGAATCGCAGTCCAACCCATCGATAAGATAATGGATATATACGCGATGACTGCAATACCTAGGACAACATCTCCCGAAGAAAGCACCGTTCCAGCAATCCACACAGCCATACTTGCCCCATAAACAAGTAAAATTATTTTTGCCCATGATGGTACCTGTCGTTCATTAGTAGACGAAAAGGCAAAGATATAAAAAATATGACCGATTAAGAAACTTGTTAATCCAATGAGAAACCACTGTAATGTATAATCACCCACCATACAAAAAACAAGACCAACAACAATCAGCAGCTGGTACTTCTTAAAGCTTTTTTGAGAAGCAGCTAAAATAATGATTAATAGCATAGGGATAATTTTAAAGATGAGCTTTAGACTTTCTTCTATATGGGAATAGAAGAAAATATAATAAAAACCAAACATAGCGATAACAAGAATTAAAATTTTTTTAAACAAATATTTCATCTCCTTTTCATTTGAAATTCTTTATCTATGTTAAAATTTCCTTTATGAAGTCCTCTTTTTTGATAAAAATCATTAATCAGGAAGGAATGGTCATCAAGCAATGTATGAAACTTTTTACGAATGCAGCCGTAAATAAGTAGACAGTTAGCTAAGAAAGGGTGAACAAAATGACCAAGCTATTAATAGCTTCAGCAGTCATTGCACTAATTGCGAGTATATTATTAACACCGCTTATAACGAAGAAGCGAGAAGATGGAAAATCTAAAAAGGTAATTGGATACTTTTTTATAGGTGTCTTTGTACTAGGATTTCTAGCTACTGGCATCACAGTATATGTCACAAAAATGGATGTAAACTGGCTTGCATTTTGGCCAGCTATTATTCTATTAACATTAGGTGGGGCGTTCCTTGCAAGTGGAAATGAAAGAAAAATAAAAGGTTTATTATTTTTAGTAAGTTTAGGGGTTGCCATATATGTATTATCAGCTCCTTTATGGAATGCTAACAACAAATTTACATCAGCAGAGATGAAGGAAGAGGTAGAGATAAAGCCGTTTGATGAAACACAAACACCAGCTAGTGTACCTCCTAAATTTGCACGTAATAAGATGAAGAAAGCATTTGGTCAAGTACCAAATACGAGCTATTATGAATTAGGGCGATTACAAATTCAAAAAGTAAATGGTGAGTATGTGTATATTGCACCCGTTGAATTTTCAGGCTTTTTTAAATGGATGAACGGTGGCTCTACACCAGGTTATTTTATAATGAGTGCGACAGATTCAGCAGATAATCCAAAATTTGTGGAGCAAGCAATGAAGTATGTGCCTTCAGCTTACTTAAATTCAAATTTAGAGCGTCATATTCGCTTACAGCATCCGTTCCTTATTTTCTATGGAGATGTACAACTTGAAGTAGATGATGATGGTAAGCCGTATTATATTCGCTCTTATGGTGAATTTGTTTCAGCACGTAATGGCTTTGATGTAAAAGGGATTGTATTGGTGGATGCGTTAACAGGTAAATCCGAAGTTGTGAAGTTGGAGGATGTTCCAGAATTTATTGATGGAGCGGTATCACCCGAGACTGTGAGCTTACAAAACAGCTACTTTGGTAATTATGTTCATGGATTTTGGAATAGCAAATTTGGTAAAAAGGATGTAAAACTTCCTTCAGATGAGGGAACAGAATCAAATGTTAGCCCAATTTTTGATGAAAAAGGCGATATGTATTATTTCACAGACTTTACGAGTCCTAAAGAGGGTGTCGATTCGATGCTCGGCTATTCTTTAACAAATGCACGAACAGGTCAAGCGACATATTATACTGGAAATTTGGATTCTTCTTATATGGATTCACAAGGGAATTTGCAAATTATTGAAAAGAAATTTATTGAGAAAAAATGGTCTGGTGAAATGCCTGTATTATACAATTTTTACGGAGAAGCTAGCTGGTTAACTGCGGTGCTTGATTCAAATGGTTTTTTACAAAACTATTTCATTGTTTCAGCAGCAAATCCTGAAATTTCAGTTTTTGCAACGACACCTAAAGAGGCACTAAAACTATATAAAACAGCCCTGAGCCGTGGAGGAAATACGGTTGATGGTAGTTCAAGTGCAACTGAGAAAAATGCTAGTGGGAAAGTACTACGCGTGTATAAAGAACGTCTAGGTGACTTTACTGTTGTATCGTTTTTATTAAGTAATGGGGAAAATTACTTAGTGAGTGCAGACACGGAACCACTTTCAATTTATTTACAAGAAGGTGATGAAGTTGTTCTTACTTATGGCGATACAGGTGAGCAATTCCTGCCAGTACGAACACTCATAATTAAAGGTCTACAATAGAAAATATACCCGAAAAAGACGATCTAGTTGCAAATGTGCTGCACAGATCGTCTTTTTATGTTGGCTGAGATTGAATATAGTGAAGCATCTTTTCTTGATGATTTATAAAAAGTGTTTTTGCATGCTCATTTAAGGAGAAAGTTTCCTGAATATACTCATGAAGCTGCTTCTGTTCATAGTCAAAAGAATGTGGTTCTTCATTTTCTAATATATATGACAGTAAAAGTGTATGTAATACTACTACTTCTAAATTTTGTGTATTGGTAATAAATTTTAAATTGAGGATAGTTGTATGGGAAACGAAATCATTTACATAATCAATAGCATGCTCATAAACGGTCATATCTATATGAGGTTCCAGCCTCTTTCTTAATAACGTACATTTATTGTTTAACTCTTGAATTTTTAAAAATAAACCTCTAACACTTCGCTTATGCTGTTGTTCTAAAGTACGAGCAAGATGTTTATTGACATGGGACATTTGAACAAAACTCCTTTCCACATAAAGTCATCATCTATTAATATGAATGGAATTGTTGGAAAAGGAAAGAGTCTTTTCGTTTAATTTGTACCTTAATTTAACATAACAATAGAGACGAATATACTAATTGCAACACGATGAACTATTTTACATATAAAAAAGTGGAGTTAATATCATACGATAGTAACCCCACCAATAAAATCTAAATTGAATTCTATTTCCAATTGAAACCTTTTTTAGCTAAGAATTCATTAATATGCGGACGTCGTTGTTCCATTAAAAAATCAGCCATTTGCTTTGTCCAGTTATCAATTTTTCTATTGGAAGAACGACTATTATAATAGGCTTCCATTGTTTCGTTATAATTTGGTAAAAGCTTCTCGTACTGTTGTGCATTGTATTCATTTTCATGTAGGATTGCAGCAACGGGTAATCGAGGTTTTACTTCATTGCGGCGAGCAGGAACCCCAATCGTTAAGCCGAAGAGTGGGAAAACATGATCAGGTAAATTCAATAATTCGCTAATTTCCGCAGGTTTATTACGAACACCGCCAATATAGCAAATACCGTATCCCATTGACTCTGCAGCAATGACAAAGTTTTGAGCAAATAATGATACATCCGCAACCCCAACAAGCACGTTTTCGGCTGTATCTGCTACAATTTCCACACCTTCTAGTCTACCAGCCATTTGTAAACGTTTAAAATCTACACAAAAGACAAATGCAGCGCCAGAAGTTTCGAATTGACGAGGGTTACCAGAGAGCAAGCCTAGTTGTTCCTTTTTCTCCTCATCTGTAACCCAAATAACGCTATAAGCTTGTACAAAATGAGAGGTAGCAGCCATTTGCGCAGTAGCAATTAGCTCCTCGATGATTTCCTTTGAAATTGGATTACCATCATAAATACGAACCGAAGAGTGGTTGCGTAATAAATCTTTAACCATTTAATATTCTCCTTTTTCCCTTTTATATACCAAGAGCATATCACGCTTTTTCTTCAAAATCGAATGTATCTGACGTTTAAACTATTTCCGGATAATTTGGAAATGTATAAAATTTCTCGAAAAATAAAATATTTACTTAAATATATATTGAATATTCTAAGTAGTATAAAATTGTGGATGATAAGGTTTTTCCTAATATTCGTGATATAGAGATGGAATATCTAACCAAGTAATCTGATTGAACAAAAATATAGAAAAGTGGTACTATGAGGGACGCTGCATTATCAAAATAATAGAAAGATAACAAAAGCCTTGTAGGACAGTTAATTGGTCCTGCAAGGCTTTTGTGTTAATAATAGTATCCAAAAGAACTGCTCGGGTTGCCAAGAGAATAGCTCGGGTCACCCGTAGAACTGCTCGGGTTATCTGTAGAACTTATCAGATCACCTGGAGATTTGCTCAGGTTCCCATTAAAGTATTTAATGACTTTATTTACAATAATCCAATCCATTTCCAGTAGGTCGCGGAGAACAGAAGCACTAGGATGAAACCAATAATGGTCAATGGTATACCAGATTTCAAGAAATCCTTTGTTGTAAAAGCTCCTGTACCATAAGCAAGCATATTTTGGGGTGCGCTTATTGGTAACAGGAAGCCAAAGCTAATCACAAATTGCTGCACAATGACGAAACCGACCTGGTCAACATTAGCCGTTAATGTGGAGGCCAAAACGATAAACACAGGTACAAGCGCAGATGCTAAGCTTGTCGCACTGGCAAAGCCTAAGTGAATTAGAATATTAAATAGTGTAACCAATGCGATTGTTGCTAGAATCGGCATAGTATCTAGACCGAGTGATCCAAATACTTTGTCAGATAACCATGATGCACCTTTCGTATTCAATAAAATTGTACCAAGCATTATACCAACCGCAAAGACGATAATTGTTCCCCAAGGAATATGAGGCTCAACTTCCTTCCACGTATAAACACCGATTTTGGGCATTAATAGAATAGCGATAGCAATAATTGTGACTGTTGTTGTGTCGAATGGGTGCAGTTTACCCTCAGTTGCCCAGAAAAATAGTAAAACCATTGACGTGATGATTAAACGGACTTCAGGAGCTTTTAATGGACCTAGTTCTGCAAGCTGCTTTTTGATTACCTCTTTTCCGCCCTCTATGTTGCTAGTCTCAGGCTTAATCAGAGAAATCATAATGAAAAATAAAGCTATAGACATGATAATCGAGAAGGGTGCAGCGTAGAGTAACCAAGCACCCCAAGAAATATCCACATTAAATTGTTCT
The DNA here is from genome assembly GCF_050272555.1 of Lysinibacillus sp. NPDC047702. Classification (NCBI taxonomy): domain Bacteria; kingdom Bacillati; phylum Bacillota; class Bacilli; order Caryophanales; family Bacillaceae; genus Lysinibacillus; species Lysinibacillus sp. NPDC047702. Next base: position 21,526 of record NZ_JBNNMG010000011.1, read on the forward strand.
TGAATAAAATTTAAAGCGACCATATTTTGAGCGGCTGCTGTCTTAATTCCAATATTCCAAATGGAGACGGCCTGTACTGAGGTGATGACAAGTAAGGCAGCGAGTCGGCTATCACGAGGCAAACCAAATGCAGCGACCATTCCAAGTAGTATTGGGACTACTGCGCCAGCACGAGCTGTAGCAGAAGGAACAAAAAATGCGAGTGCTATAGATACTAAAATGGCACCAAAAACGATTGCTTTTGTTTTAGTCCCTACAAGTGAAAGTATCCATAGGGCGAGTCGTTTATGTAAGTTGGTAATTTGCATCGCTGCTGCTAAAAATAGAGCTGCAGCTACTAGGGCTACTGCAGAATTACTAAATCCACTTAAAGCTAATTTTAGGGCACCTGCAGTTCCTAATTCTGCTGTTGGATCGTCTATTGAAGGAGCCAGTCCTAGTAAAACGGTTACCAGTGCGATTATCATGGCAGAGCTGACAGGATATGAAACTGCTTCTGTTACCCAAAGAATGACTGAGAAAGCTAAGATGGCTAAAGCCCGTTGACCCGCAACAGGTAAATCGCCGTTATTAGGTAAAAAAATAATGATGATTAATGAAGCAAAGGCTAAACCAATCCAAAGTGGCTTTAAATTACGTTTTGCGGCTGCTTGTTGAAGAGTAGACATATTTTTTCATCCTTTCTACGATAAACATGACGATTATTGTCTATAACATCGGTCAGTAAAATGTTTTATTAAGAAAATAATTTATCTATTTATTGGAGAAAAAATAAGTAAGTGAAATACTCCCTTTTTACAGCATTAATAGTAGATAAAGAGAAAATATATGGTCATAGAAAAGACAAAAACATCCAAAAAAATATTATTTCTTTTTCTTAAAAGCCGAAGTTACCTTAGGCTCTGTTCCTTTGACTAATCGTTTAATATTTTCGATATGCAATATGATAGCTATGCCAAAAAGTAGCAAAGCTATAATCGTTGGACCTATTCCCGGAATCCATAAATAAGTTGCTGTACAAAAAACAAGATAGAACTCTAAAACACCAACGATTAAATAGTTTGTCGCAAAAGATAAAATGACAAATAGAATAAGTGCAAATAAACCAATTTTCCAATCAACAGCAAGCAATATTCCTATTATGGAAGCTGTACCTTTACCGCCATTAAAGCCCATATGGAATGGGAAATTATGACCCAGAATGACACCTGCTGCTATGAGATAGGTGAAGAGCCAAACTTGCACCTCTGTGTAATGTGTTGCATCTGCTAGATAGATATGTGCGCCAATAATCGCTAACACACCTTTACCAATATCGATAAGTGCTACTAATACCCCGTATTTCCATCCTAGGGAAAGGGTTGCATTGGATGCACCTGCATTCCCATGACCAGTCTTTTTTAAATCTACACCGGATAAAAACTGTGCCACTTTAGAGCCATGAAGACAGCCGATGAAATAACCAACAACAATAAATAGAATGATGGTTGTTATCATGAAAATCCTCCTTTCTAAATAAATATTAAAATAGTGTATGCGTTCATATTACGTAAAGAAGCAGACTGAAGTTTCGGAAAAAATAAAATTTTAGTGTTGACAGAAAAAAAGTCTATGATTATACTGTGTAACAACGATGGAAATTGAATCGCAATACTCTTATCAAGAGCGGCGGAGGGATAGGCCCTATGATGCCCGGCAACCAGCAAGAAATGAACTTGCTAAGGTGCTAATTCCTACAGATTCTTACTTGGATCTGGCAGATAAGGGGAGGAAAACTTGCAACTGCAACCCTCTTCTTAGCTGAAGGGGGTTTTTGTTTTCTACTGAAAAATCCTCCTCATCTCCGGTACCATCGTAAAAAAATAACCACTTGGAGGTATACAATGACAAATTTTAAACCAGAAACATTGCTGTTACATGGGGGCCAAGAGCCTGACCCGGTAACAGGATCTCGCACCGTACCCGTATATCGCTCTACGGCTTTCGTTTTTAAAGACACTGCTCATGCGCAACGTCTTTTTGCCCTAGAGGAAGCTGGCAATATTTACACACGTATTACGAACCCAACTGTAGATGTTTTTGAAAAACGCGTCGCTTTATTAGAAGGCGGTACAGCAGCAGTAGCACTATCATCTGGTGCAGCTGCGATAGCATTTTCAATTTTAAATCTTGCAGGTGCAGGGGATGAAATTGTTGCAGCTAGCTCTTTATACGGTGGTACTTATAATTTATTTGCTAACACACTACCAAACTATGGTATTAAAACGATTTTTGTAGATGAAACAAATCCTGAAAACTTCAAGGCAGCAATCACTGATAAAACAAAAGCAGTATTCGCTGAAATTTATGGTAACCCAAGCTTAAAAGTACTAGATATTGAGGCGGTGGCTAATATTGCACATGAAAACAGCTTACCATTAATTATCGATAGTACGTTTGCTTCACCATATGGCTCTACACCAATTGATTTTGGTGCCGATATTGTTGTTCACTCCGCAACAAAATGGATTGGTGGACATGGAACAACTTTAGGTGGCGTTGTAGTTGATGCAGGGAAATTTGATTGGACTCGTGGTCGTTTCCCAGGATTTACTGAGCCAGATGCTTCCTATCATGGCATCCGATATGGTATAGACACAGCAGCAGCTGCATTTGCTACAAAGCTGCGTGTACAATTACTACGTGACTTTGGGCCAACATTAAGTGCTGATGCGGCATTTAATTTATTACAAGGTTTAGAAACGCTTCATTTGCGTATCCCTAAACATAATGAAAATGCTTTAGCAGTAGCCGAATATTTACGAAACCACCCATCTGTGGAATATGTAAATTATAACGGCTTAGAAGATTTCCCTACACATGATTTAGCTAAAAAATATTTAAGAAATGGCTTCGGTTCTGTGCTTACTTTTGGCATTAAAGGTGGACGTGAAGCAGGGCGTAAATTAATCGATAGTGTGAAATTATTCTCCCACGTAGCCAATGTAGGGGATGCTAAATCATTAATAATTCATCCAGCTTCTACTACACATCAGCAATTATCAGCTGAAGAGCTAATACAAACTGGTGTAACCGAGTCGCTCATTCGCTTATCAATCGGTTTAGAGGCAGTAGAGGATATTATTGCAGATTTAGAACAAGCTATTGAGCAAGTAACAGCTTCACAACAAAAGATTGAAGCATAAAAACATTGGCTAATGTTGTGGCGTTTACGTATTTTCTCATTCGATAAGCCTCATTTGGTAATGCGTAAAACGTTGCTACATCAAGCACTTATCTCATTCGATAAGTTATCTGAAATTTTTTATAAATAATACCTAGTAATTTTATAAGTATTATTGACTTAGTTAAAACCATGTTGTATACTAGGAAATAAGTTAAACGTTCGAAAGGCTACCAACCTAGAACCAATTTACAGCATCGATTTTTTGAATGATTCGGTGCCCAAAGGATACTATGATTCCATTCGTTTTCATAAGTGCTCCCCCACTTTTGAAATATATATGAGTAGCTGCCAAGCCAGCAGCTACTCTCACTAAAAAACTGATGATAAAGGAGTGTTTTAAATGGGAAATGTTTATAGTGCACAAAACATTGCATCTTATCTTATTTACGAACTAAATGAAGGTCATGTGTTTGTGAACAACATGTCCATTCAAAACATACTGGCATCAGTTGAAAGTAAATGGCAACAAACTTTTGGACATTCTGCTTTTGAGGAAAACGTTTATGCAAAAGAGGAAGGCTATACAGTAAAAGAAGTTTTTGAGGCATACGAAGAATATGGAACGAGTCATATTCCTCTACCTGCGACAGAGTTTTATTTAAAATACGGCACATTTCAACTAGTTGAACGTACGTATGCTATACCGAATTTTACACAAGATGAAATAGGGCTTGTTCAGCAAGCTATTACACAATCTCGTTATCAGTTGTTAATAAAGGCTAGTTAATTCTCCCTCATATATTTGAGCTCATTCTCTGCTGCTACAGGGAATGAGCTTTTTAATTAAACAGAAATAGGGAGTAAGCTATTGTTGTAAATAATTTTATGACTATCTATCAAAAGAACAATTTCTATAGATGTTGTAACATACATATATAATAGAAGAAAGACAATCCTTTTTATAAAATAATCGTCAATATTTGTTCATAGATTATAGAACATCTTAAAAAACGTATAATAAAGGGAATGAAACCGATTTCTTTTGCACGTCTAGGGAAAACAAATGTCCGTCCTAGAAAGATTCTTCTTGTGCAATGTATGTATTTGCGTTACAATTTTCTTTAAGTTAAATTTTGAATTATTTGAATTTGTTTGGTCAATCTATACGAGACAAATTTATTCTAGATGAGAGTGAAATACCAAAAAATAATATTTATCAAAGTTACTTCACAGGTGTGTGCACAATTCAAAATTAGTACGGATGAAGCTAATGCTTAAATATAATGAAACTGCGGAATGTAAGTTGGAGGGAATAACAGGAATGGCAACTATAAAGGCAGCGATCTTAGGATTTGGGACGGTAGGTCAGGGGATTTACCATATATTAAACGAAAAGCGAGAAGAGCTTAAAAATAAATTAGGCATTGAGTTAGAAGTAGCAAAAATCTTAGTGACAGATGCTAGTCGTGAACGTGTACCAGGCACAGCACATTTGATGACAACTAGTATGGATGATGTATTAGCGGAACCAGGCATGCAGGTTGTTTTTGAGGCAATCGTGAATGAGGAGCCAGCTTTTACGTATTTAAAGCGTGCAGTTGAACATAAATGTCATGTCATCACTGCAAATAAGGTAATGTTCGCTAAGAGAGGCTTAGAGTTACAAGATCTTGCGAAAGTGAATGGTGTTTTTGTAGGTTATGAGGCAACAACTGCGGGCGGAGTACCTGTCATTAAAACAATGAAAAATATTTTACTTGTTAATGATGTAAGTCGTATTCAAGGCATCCTAAATGGGACATGTAACTATATATTAACGAAAATGCGTGCAGAAGGATGGTCGTTTGAGACGGCGCTAAAAGAAGCGCAAAATTTAGGGTACGCAGAGGCAGACCCATATAATGATATTTCAGGTCAAGATTCCTTTAAGAAATTAATGGTGTTAAGTGCATTGGCATTCGGTGAGCAGCCGAATTGGGCAGAAGTAGAAGTGATTGGCATTGACTGCATTTCAGCTGAACAGGTAAAGGAAGCAACTGCAAAGGGTCTGCGCTATCGTCATGTTGCAGAGGTAGAAAGACTAGCAGATGGTAAGATTATAGCCAAAGTAGAACCTTTATTAGTAGACGCAGAACACCCGCTGTATCCAGTCGATGATGTCAATAATGCTGTTGCCTTAGACACGAACTATATCGGCACTTTGACGCTTGTAGGACCTGGTGCAGGCATGTATCCTACAGCTAGTGTTATGGTTGAGGATTACGCTGAAATTATTGGTAAACGTGCTGGGTTTGTTGTGAGTATTTAACTTCTTTCATCAAAAATCTCCCACCTGTATAGATGGTGAGATGAATGCGAATTTTAGCTACTTTTCAGCGGGTGTCCAAATACCCGCTGAAAGAAGTTAAAGCCTCCGGCGGATGTCACGGAATCGAAAAGGAGTTAATAAAGGATGTTAGCCTAAAATCATCGCATCCATGCGATAACGGCTAACTGACCTGCTTCATGCAGGCCTAAGCACAAAGACGGTTCCAGACGCAATTATGCCGAGGCATAATTGATATAGTAAAACGCAAAGTTACAAGGATTGCTACTTGATAACTTTGCGTTTTTTGTTGAACGATCTACATTAATTTGTTAATCCTCGTCCTTCACATCGATATCCTCAGGTATTGGAGTATTACGCCAAATTTCTATTTCTTCTTTAATGCGCTCTAACTGATCAAAGTAAGTATTAAACTGTCCGCTATTAATTAAGATTTGGTCTCCATCATATACAGAACGAATACGTCCCTCGTAGACTAACCGTAGTATTTGGTCCTCAGACATACTAAGATCTATCGCTGTTTCCTCAACTGTTTTATACATAGGTTTCGCTCCTTTTATCTTGATTCAGCAAATCTTTTACTGTGCGAAAGCGCAGCGGCAGCAACACACGACTGAGTGACCAACATCACGTTGGCCCAAAGTCCTTGGTGGATATCACGAATTTTTAAGAGGAGCTTTTCGAGCGAGCTCGAAAAAATCCACACGCAATTATGCTGATGCGTATAATTGATCGCTTTTATTATAACGTCCTTTTCTTAGGAAAGCATAATGTTTAACAGATCATTACAGTGGTAATTTAAAAATGATAATTGTTTGATTTTGGATAAATATGTATTATTAAAGATGATGACGTTTTCGATGAGGAAGGAGCCAGTATATGATATTTTCATTTTTCGTCCTTCTAGCTGCTATATTATTGGTATCAAAGGTACGATTCGTTCTGCATGTGGTGGAGGATTATTAATTAAAAGCTTAAGAAATTCTTCATTTTTATAATAAGTGGTTTTTAAGATTTAAACGGTACACTATTAATTGAGAGCGAGGTGTATATCATGACGAAACTAACAGTTCTTGTAACAGATGATGATCAAGATATTCGTGATGGTATTGAAATCTATTTAAAAAATGAAGGCTATAATGTGATAAAAGCTGCTGACGGTTTAGAAGCACTTGAAAAACTAAAAAACAATGAAGTACATTTAATTATTTTAGATATTATGATGCCCAATATGGATGGTATAACTGCGACGTTTAAAATTAGGGAGGAGCGCAATATTCCAATTATTATGCTTAGTGCTAAGGCAGAGGATGGCGACAAAATTCATGGATTATCTGTAGGTGCAGATGATTATGTAACAAAGCCTTTTCATCCATTAGAGTTGCTGGCACGTGTAAAATCACAGCTTCGTCGTTATGTACAGCTTGGGACGTACAATGAAGGTGCAACAAAAATAGAAATTGATGGACTGTTATTAGATGAAGATGCTAAGGAAGTAGTTCTAGAAGGTGAACCAGTTCGATTAACACCAATTGAATACAAAATTACGGAGTTATTAATGAAAAATGCAGGGCGTGTGTTTTCAATTCGGGAAATTTATGAGCGTGTTTGGAATGAAGAAGCCTATAATGCTGAGAATATTGTGGCTGTTCATATTCGAAAAATACGTGAAAAAATTGAAGCAGATCCGAAAAATCCACGCTATCTAAAGGTGGTATGGGGCGTTGGCTATAAAATGGAAAAATAAAATTGAACAATATATAACAATAATTGGTTTCGTAGCAGGAGTTATTGGGTTAATTTATTTCGGTATCTACGCCTATCAAATGGTAAATGCTCGCTCTTCTGAGGTACTACAATTACTTGAAAGAATTTTTTAGAGAGGAGTGTTCAGCATGGTGAAAAAATGGAAATCCCTTCTTGCACTTTTGTGTTTAATTTGGGCTATTTTCGGTATATTTACTTTCACTAAGGTAGGGTATCAGTATATTGGAAAATCTTATTTTCAATCTGAAAATTTTCAGCATGAAATTGATAATTTTCAATCACAGTTAGGGCCATTAGTATTAAATTTACCAACTGCTGAGGATTTAAAAAGTAAAATAGAGGTTAATCAAAATGAAATTGAAGATCACCGTAATTATTTTGGATCTTTGGGAGAACAGATTGATAGCATAAAGCTTCAATATGAAGATCGCATTCAGGAAGCTGCTAATGTGAATGCAACAGATTTAAAAACAAAGCTTGAAAAAGAACGAGATGAAAAGATAAAAGATATTACAGCTAATTTTGAGGATGATGAGCATGTCCGGAAAAAAATCCTTGCTCAAAAAGAAGAAGTTGTTGATCAATATATAAAGGCAGCAAAAGATGAAGCAAAAAGTTTTGCGAAAAACTATAATTATTGGTCCTATGAATTAACGAACACAGAGACAGGTAAAATATATCGTTCAGGTGATGTTTCTGAAAGTAGTGCCTATAAAATAAGGTATACGTCGCAGCATCCATTAACTACTTGGAACATTAGTGATAATTTAAGTCATATTTTTTATCGAACGGATACCAATGTTGAAACAGAGATTCTAAGAGAAACTGCTGACTACACGGGTATTATTACGATTTCTAAAAAATCGGCTCAATTAGCAAGTATTATGGACGGCTATGAGCAGTTTACACGCAATCAATATATTTTCTTCTTTATTTGGATAACAGGTATTGTAGCGGCTGTTCTTGCATGGAGAGGGCGCAAAGAAGTACTGCTGGTAGTTCAGGGTATCAAGGAAAAAGAAGCCCTTGCTAAGATGAAAATTGATTTTCAGCTAATAGTATTGTTTATATCTGGTTGTATATATTGGGCGGCTTCACAAATTGCCTTTGAATCCATCGAATACTACTATCAAAATAATTATGTAAGCTATGTACTAAGTTTTATATTTAAAGTAGGGGCACTATTTATTGTTGGTATTTTGTTCTATGTTCAGCTTATATGGTTATATGATCGAGTGAATACAGCTAAGAAACTAGAGGAAAATTTAAAGTCCAGCTATTTATGGGCATTAGGGGATTCGATGACTGATTTATTTATCAATCGATCCATTGCACTGCATTCTTTTGTCATGATTGGTGCAGCCTTTTTCGGAGGTGGTAGCCTTGTAGCTTCCATGTTACGAGGCGGAGGATTCCCTGTACTAGTTTTGGGTATTTGTGCAATTATAGGTTTTCCATCCGTTATTGTCTTTCTATCTAGAATGGGCTATTTAAACCGTATTATGAAGGATACAAAGGATATGGCGGAGGGACGCTTAAATCGGGATGTTAAGGTAATAGGCAAATCGCCGCTTAAGGACCATGCTGAAAATCTTAATCATTTAAGAGAAGGTGTTCGTACATCTATGCATGAGCAGGCAAAAAGCGAGCGTTTAAAAACAGAGCTTATTACGAATGTTAGTCATGATTTACGTACACCGCTGACATCCATAATTACCTATACTGATTTACTAAAAAATCCTGACATTACAGAGGAAGAGCGTAAACAATATATTCATATATTAGATAAGAAATCAGAGCGGTTGAAAGTGCTGATTGAGGATCTTTTTGAGGTTTCGAAAATGGCAAGTGGCAATATTGAGCTTCATCGAAGTAGAGTTGATTTAACGCAGTTAATACAGCAGGCAGTAGGGGAACATGAGGAGGATTTAGTACAGGCTCATTTAGATTTAAGAATGACCAAACCTAATGAACCAATATATGCTTATGTCGATGGGCAAAAATGGTGGAGGCTAGTCGATAATTTAATTGTCAATGTATTGAAATATGCATTAGAAGGTACACGGGTTTATGTAACATTGAAACGTACAGCAGATGGTGATGCTGAATTTACGGTGAAAAATGTAGCTAAATATGAAATTAGTGAGGATGCTGAGGAATTATTTGAACGCTTTAAACGAGCAGATGCTTCTCGACATACAGAGGGCTCAGGACTGGGCTTAGCAATCGCTCAATCCATTGTAGATCTCCATGGTGCTCGAATGAGTATAGATGTGGATGGGGATTTATTTAAGGTCATCGTTCGGATTCCAGCAGTATAGTAAAAACAGCGGCAAGCAGTTTGCCGCTGTTTTATTATAAGCCTAAGTTTTTAGCTATAATTACTTTCATGACTTCATTGGTTCCCGCATAGATGGACATAACAGGAATATCTCGGTATCTTCGAGCAATTTTATATTCTTCCATATAACCGTAGCCTCCGTGCAATTGCATGCATTGAATAGCAAGCTCACGTGCATTTTCCGTAATCCAATATTTAGCCATGGATACTTTTGTGACAACATCATGTCCTGCAATATGCTCTTCAATTAAGGATTCTAAAAAGGATTTACCAAGCTCAATTTTTGTGGCCATTTCAGCTATCTTAAATTGAGTATTTTGAAAATTAGCAATAGATTTTCCGAATGCTTCTCTTGATTTTACATAATCAATTGTCAAAGCTAACATATCTTCAGCAGCTGTCTGTGCAGCAATAGCAACTGCTAAACGTTCCTGTTGTAGCTTTTCCATCATATAGATAAAGCCTTTTCCTTCTTCACCAAGAAGGTTTTCTACAGGAACTCGACAGTCCTCGAAATATAGCTCAGCTGTATCCTGTGCGTGCATCCCGACCTTATCAAGTTTACGCCCTTTTATGAAACCTGCTGTGCCATCCTCGATGACTAGAAGGCTTATGCCGTGATGTTTTTTTTCAGCCTGAGGATTTGTCTTCACCGCAACAACTGCTAAGTTTGTATGAATGCCATTTGTGATAAACGTTTTTTGTCCATTAACGACATAATGATCACCGTCACGAATAGCTGTAGTTTGAATATTTGCCAGGTCAGACCCAGCACCTGGTTCTGTCATTGCAATGGCAGTAATATAGTCGCCTGTAACACATTTAGGTAACCAACGTGCTTTTTGCTCTTGTGTGCCATATGCTTCGATATATGGCACGACAATATCATTGTGCAGGCCAATGCCAATAAGACTGGAGCCTATTCTTTCCAACTCCTCTTGAATGATGACACCAAAGCTAAAATCTAATCCAAGACCGCCAAATTGCTCTTCTACCTGTGGACATAGATAGCCCATTTCTCCGAACTTATGCCAAAAGTTGAGTGGTATGAGGTGATCCTTTTCCCATTGTGCATAGTGTGGCTCGGCTTCCTCTGCTAAAAACTTACGTATAGTTTTACGGAATAACTCATGCTCTGCTGATTCAAATTTATACCTTGTCATTTGAATAACACCCCTTTTAGCTAGTAAATGCGTAAATTTACTTTCCTTGTTGTTATAATACTGGAAAAATTGTGAAAATAAAAGTGCTATATTATTTTGAGTGATTCATGAAAGATGACGAAAATGTCACTAATCCAAGGGAAATGTCATGTTAATCGTGAGAAAAAATAGAAAGAGGCAGGGTACAATTTAATTGGCAATAGGACCCTTTAGTAGTTTATCTTGATTCAGCGGGTGTACAAACCCCTGCTGAATCAAAAGCCCCGGCGGATGTCACGGATTTTGAAGAGGGGTTTTTCGAGTGAACTCGAAAAAATCCGAACGTAATGCAATTACGCTGGGGCGTAATTGATTCCAAGTACTTATTAAAATATGAATGATAAAGATAATGCTATAATCAATTAAGAATAAATGAAAGTAGAGGACTAGAATATGCCAAAAGTAATCGGTGGAATTCTTCTATTAAGTATTTATAGCGCATTAACATTTTACATAGGGTGGGGATTAAGGCAGTGGCTTGTTTCACTGGGATGGTTTCGTTATCCTATACTCTATTGGTTAGTTCTGTTTGTTGCTGCATTTAGCATTGTTATCGGAAGACTGCATGAATCTTTAAAAATATTCTCAGTATTAGGGAATTATTGGATGTTTGTTTTTGAATACGGATTATTGATTTGTTTAACAGCACATGTAGTAATTTGGTTAAGCCCCTTTAAAGATGTGCAAATAATTGGTAGTATAGCAATTGCTATGTTGTTTGTATTAGCCATTGTTGGTTCCTATTTAGCGTATTCTCCTGTAGTTCGTCATTTAGAGTTCACGGTGGATAAAAAAACTAGTGAGTTAGAAACTTTGAGAGTTGTTATGGCATCGGATTTTCATTTAGGTATTCTTTCACATAAAAGACATTTAGAGAGCTTTGTTACATTAGCTAATGAGGCAAAGCCAGATATTGTTTTTTTAGCTGGAGATATTGTGGATGATGATCCTAAATGGTTTGTAGATGAGGGAATGGCAGATGTGATGAAGCAGCTAACTACTACATATGGCGTGTATGGTGTACTGGGTAATCACGAATATTACGGTAAGAAAATTCCTGAGTTTGTTGAAGAGATGGAGAAAGCCCATGTGAAAATTTTACGAGATGAAACTATTCGGATTGATAATACGTTAATATTAACTGGTCAAGAGGATCTTACTAACAAGGAAAGAAAGCAACTTGATGCTTTGAAATTAACAGATGATCTGCCATGGTTTGTTATGAATCATACGCCAAATGATTTAAAAACACCTGCATATTTAGGTGTAGATTTTCATATGTCAGGACATACACATAAAGGACAGCTTTGGCCTAATCAGTATATAACATCTCGTGTATTTGAGCTCGATTACGGTTATAAGATGAAGGAGCAAATGCATACACTTGTTTCATCAGGTTTTGGCTTTTGGGGTCCTCCGATGAGAATAGGTAGCCGTTCAGAACTATGGGTAGTGGATATACGTTTTCAATAACCTATAGTAATAGCTATTTGAGGTAAGTTGATAATCATAGATCTTCCTCTAACCATAGATAATCAGTAATATTCAAAAAAAGGTAAGGTGACAACGTGGAAATCATAGAGTTATTAAAGGCACTTATTTTAGGTTTTGTAGAGGGTATGACAGAGTTTGCGCCAGTTTCGTCGACAGGTCATATGATTATTGTAGACGATATGTGGTTAAAAACTGAGGAATTTTTAGGGATGTATCCCGCCAATACGTTTAAAATAGTTGTACAATTAGGTTCAATATTAGCTGTCGTTGTAGTAATGTGGAAACGAATGCTAAACCTAGTTGGACTTTATAAAATTGATGGGCAATCAACATCTGTGAAAGGTCACTTCAACTTATTGCATGTAATTGTAGGGATGTTACCAGCAGTTGTGTTAGGTTTTGCCTTTAAAGATTTTATTGATGACCATTTATTTAAAGTAGAACATGTTATTTATGCATTAGTGGCTGGTGCTCTTTTAATGATTGCAGCAGATAAGCTTGCTCCAAAAAGACCAAAAGTGGATTCACTAGATAAAATCTCTTACGGTTTAGCATTTAAAGTAGGCTTAGTACAATGTTTATCACTGTGGCCAGGGTTCTCCCGTTCTGGTGCAACGATTTCTGGTGGTGTACTATTTGGTATGAGCCACCGTGTAGCAGCAGATTTTACTTTTATTATGGCAGTGCCAATTATGGCAGGAGCTAGTCTAGTCTCTGTATTGAAAAACTGGGATACGTTGTCCATGGATTATTTGGGCTTCTATGTAGTAGGCTTTATTAGTTCATTTGTCTTTGCATTACTTTCAATTAAATTCTTTTTAGCGCTCATTTCTAAAGTGAAATTAATGCCATTTGCTATTTACCGTTTAGTATTAGCAGCCGTATTAGCTATTGTTATTTTTATGTAATTTAGATAGTCACTCTTCTTTTAAAAAGACGAGTGGCTTTTTTGTCGATTTAACCGTTCAAACCTACAAAATATAGGGTAAAACCAAAAAAAATGACTTATAGACAGTAAAAAAGACCTTAATATTCTAAAAATTGATGGGAAAATAACTCGAAAACAGACGGAATTTACCTATATATTGTAACTTTTATGGATTAGACCTTATAATAGATGCAGATGCAATCTGGATACTTGTTACTTTTGGATAATAGTTAGTAGGATAGATATAGTATGGCCAAGAACATATGCATGAGGTGGAGAGAATGTTTCGAATTGGAAATAGGCCTAAGAAAAATACAATTGAAATTTGTGATGAATCAAATATAGGGGTTATTATTCAAGATCAGGAACGTCTGTTACAAATAAATCTTATAAATCTGACTAGACAGGATTTACGGTTGATAAGGAGTTTAAAGCCTTATATCGAACGCAATGTCGTAGAGGTAGTGGCGGCATTCTATCAAGCGGTAGAAGGTGTGCCATCCTTACTTGAGGTAATTCAAAAGCATAGCTCCAGCGAGCGTTTACGCCAAACATTACGCCATCATATTATAGAAATGTTTGAAGGACGTATAGATGAGGCCTTTGTGGAGAAGAGAAGACGAGTTGCAAAAATGCATGTGAAGATTAATCTATATCCTAAATGGTACTTAGCTGCCTTTCAAAATCTTGAAAAATCATTAAGAAAAATAGTTTATCAGCTTCAGTTATCAAAGGACGATGAAGAAAAGTTTTGTGAAGCCATCAGTAAAATTTGTAATTTAGAGCAGCAGATTGTTTTAGAGGAATACGATAATTATGCGAATACATTAATGGAAGAGCACCGAAATAGTGTGCGTACACATGTTAAGGATATTATTGGTGGGATATCAACACGATTAGAGACTCAATCCCATAGTACGAATGAGACTGTTACGGAGCTTATTTTTAGTGCCAAGGAAGTTAATGAATATTTGAATGACAGTATTAATGAAGCAAAAATAATGCAAAAAGTATCCAATGAAGGTTATTCCAAAATAATATTGATGAATGAGCAAACTGGAAAAATACATCATAAGACGGTTGATATGGCAGGAATGGTAGGGGAATTAGATAAATCTTCCTCTAAAATTAATGATGTTGTTGAAATAGTTAAAAGTATTTCTGGTCAAACAAATTTACTTGCATTGAATTCAGCGATTGAGGCTGCGCGTGCTGGTGAGCATGGGAAAGGTTTTGCTGTAGTAGCAAATGAGGTTCGGAAGCTTGCAGATCAAACCAAACATTCAGTGGAGCAAATTGCTGATCTAATAAAAATGTCTAATGAGATAACAAATCAGGTTGTCCATGCAATACAAGAGATTCAAGAGCTAGTGAATAATAGTATGAAACAAAATGCAGAATCTTTAAAAGCATTTGATGCTATATCTGGCTCAGTAGAGGGCTCTATCACTAATTTCCAAAATGTTGGACAGCAAATAATCGAATTAGCTGCTATTATCGAAACGATTGGTGAATCTTCAAAGGAGTTGGAAAAAGTAGCTAATCGATTAGATACAACAATTAGAGATTTTTAAATATGTTAAAACTATGCATAAAGTTTTGCATAGTTTTTTATTGTAACTCGATAAAACTGCTTTTTAGAAGGATAGAACCATTTATAGACAGATGAACATAATTATTGTCAGAAAGAAAGAAGGCAAGAGCAAATTAGCGAAGATAAGAATGCCCTAGAAAATGCTTGTACGAAGTGTTACGCTATAGGCGAATTGGGGAAATAAAAAGAGGGGTGTTCGGAGTATGAAAAAGAAATTATTTATTACACGTAAGTTCCCTACGCATATAGTGGAGCTATTGCAAGAGTACTATGAAATCGAGCAATGGGAGGAGGAAGAGGAGGTTATACCACGGGATAAATTGTTGTCAGCTGTTACCGATTGCGAGGTACTTTGGGTAACTATTACAGATCAAGTGGATGAAGAGCTGTTATCGCACGCACCCAATCTTAAATTAGTGACAAATTTAGCTGTCGGCTTTAATAATATTGATGTTAAAGCTTTACGCAAAAGAGGCATAATGGCAACAAATACGCCTGGAGTCTTAACAAATACCACTGCAGATTTAGTATTCGGCTTATTGCTTGCAACTGCAAGGAGAATTCCAGAAAGCGAACGATATTTACGTGAGGGTAAATGGAAAAGCTGGTATCCAATGCAATTAGTAGGAAAAGACGTGTCTGGAGCTACTATTGGAATTATTGGAATGGGGCGTATTGGGCAGGTTGTAGCAAGACGTGCAAAAGGCTTTGATATGAAGATTTTATATAATAATCGAAGACGTCGGCATGAGGCAGAGGAAATGTACGGATTTAAGTATGCCTCACTAGAGGAGCTTTTAAAGCAATCGGATTTTGTTGTTATTATGACGCCATATAATAGTGATACTGTGGGTCTTATCGGAGCAGAGGAGCTTGCCTTAATGAAGGATGACGCAGTGTTAATCAATGCATCACGCGGTGGCATTATTGATGAAGATGCACTCTATCATACATTGAAAAAAGGTAAGCTATGGGCTGCAGGGTTAGATGTTTTTGAGCATGAGCCTATTTCATTGGATCATCCATTATTGACGCTGCCAAATGTTGTGGCACTTCCACATATCGGCAGTGCATCGCTTGAGACGAGAACGGCTATGTTCATGCTGAACGTGAAAGCACTTACTGCATATGGACAAGGAAAGGCTGTTTCGAATAGGATCGATTAATGACACATCTTGTAAAAGCAAAATAAAAAAGGAGCACATCGTAGTTAGATGTGTTCCTTTTGGTAGAAAATAGGCATTACCTATTAAATAAATCAAATAAACCGCCAATACCGCCCTCACCTTTAGATTGACCGCCACCGCCTTGAGAAATTGGCGCTGCTGCGAAGACGCGGCTTGCTAAACGGCTAAATGGTAATGATTGAATCCATACTTTACCAGGACCCTTTAAAGTAGCAAAGAAGATACCTTCGCCACCAAACAATGCCGTTTTTACGCCGCCAACCATTTCGATATTGTAGTCTACATCAGATGTCATAGCAACCAAACATCCCGTATCTACGCGTAATACTTCGCCAGGCTGTAAAGTTTTTTCGTGAATAGCTCCACCTGCATGTACGAAGGCCATACCATCACCTTCGAGTTTTTGCATAATAAAGCCTTCACCACCAAAGAACCCTACGCCAATTTTTTTCTGGAATTCAACACCAACTGAAACGCCTTTGGCAGCAGCTAAAAATGCATCCTTTTGACAAATAATTTTCCCGTTTAATTGACTTAAATCCATTGGAATGATTTTTCCTGGATATGGAGAAGCAAAATAAACATGGCGCTTCCCTGAACCAGCATTCGTAAATGTTGTCATAAATAAGCTTTCACCAGTAATAAGTCGTTTTCCTGCACCAAGCAGTTTCCCCATAATACCGCTATTTTGGCTACCTTTTGAGCCATCACCGAAGATTGTTTCCATATGGATTCTATCATCCATCATCATTAAGGCTCCTGCTTCAGCTACTACTGTTTCTTGAGGATCAAGCTCAACTTGTACATATTGCATATCGTCTCCAAAAATTTTGTAGTCAATTTCATGATTATTCATAATGGGATTCCTCCAAAAGTAATTTTGTTGTTACTGTATACGATTATAAGTGACATTAGTTTCATTGCATAATTAATTATTTTAGAAAAAAAGGGAATAACATAGAAAATGTCGAATATAAAAAACTAGAATGTGTATTATTTATTTTCGTTTAGTCAATCGCCTTAATGATCGTTAATAATCACAAAAGGCACCATCTGTGGGAAATGCTTTAAGGTCTTTTCTACGGAAGTCAGCTAATAGAAAATAAAGCCTCTGGCGGTTGTCACCGATGTTGCTAACGTAAAGCTTTGCTCTGCAGGTGAAATGTTTGGTGAAAATTCGGAATTTTGACATATTTAATATTGATTAAATAGAATGATAGATAATACCTGCATGCGATGTAACAATTAGCAACGTAGCCGAGGCATCTAGATTACTTCAGGGGGTGTGAGTATTGGAAATCAAAAACTTTATCGGTGGTGAATGGGTAACACATTCCCATTTACAAAGTATGGCAGTGACGAACCCTGCGAACGGAGAGCAACTAGCAACAATTCCGCGTTCCACAGTAAGTGAGGTAAATGAAGCGGTAGCGGCTGCTAAGCAAGCACAAAAAAGCTGGGCATTAGTACCCGCGCCTAAACGTGCTGATTATTTATATGCCATCGGTCAAAAAATGAAAGAGAAAAAGGAATATTTGGCGACCGTTTTAACAAAAGAGATGGGAAAGGTTATTGAAGAGGCTAGAGGTGAGGTACAGGAAGGGATAGACATGGCCTATTATATGGCTGGTGAGGGGCGGAGATTGTTTGGGGAAACAACCCCGTCTGAACTTGCTAATAAATTTGCAATGAGTGTCCGGGCACCTATAGGGGTTGTCGGCTTAATTACACCTTGGAATTTCCCAGTAGCGATCGCAACATGGAAATCATTCCCTGCTATTGTTGCCGGAAACACATTTATTTGGAAGCCCTCTAATGAGACACCAATGATGGCCTATGAAATGGGCAAAATTTTTGAAGAAATAGGCCTGCCAAATGGAGTGGCAAATATTGTATTTGGTAGTGGCCCAACAGTAGGAACAGCATTAATTGAGCACCCAAATGTTAAGGTTATCTCATTTACCGGCTCAACAACTACAGGAAGTAAAGTAGCAGAGCTTGGTGGAAAACACCTGAAAAAGATTTCACTAGAGATGGGTGGCAAAAATGCAGTAATTGTTATGGATGATGCTGATTTACAGCTCGCTACGGAAGGAATTTTATGGAGTGCATTTGGCACAGCTGGTCAAAGGTGTACGGCATGTAGTCGAGTGATTGTGCATAAAGATGTAAGAGAAGAACTAGAAAAACGTCTATTGGATGAAATGCAAAAATTAACAATTGGGAACGGCCTAGATGGACACGTAAAAATAGGGCCAGTAATTAATAAAGCATCATTAGAAAAAATCAATCACTATGTCCAAATTGGTAAACAAGAAGGGGCGACATTGTTAGCAGGTGGCAGAATATTAAACGAAACACCCTATGATAAAGGATTTTATTATGAGCCGACACTGTTTACTAATGTTAAGCCAGACATGATTATTGCACAGGAGGAAATCTTTGGACCTGTCGTTTCAATAATCGAAGTAGCAAGTATAGAGGAAGCGATCGAAGTAAACAATGGCGTAAAATTTGGCTTATCCAGCTCAATTTTCTCACAGAATGTGAATACAATTTTCCGCGCACAGCGAGATTTAGACACAGGGATTGTTTATGTGAATGCAGGCACAACTGGGGCAGAAATCCATTTACCATTTGGTGGCACGAAAGGGACGGGGAATGGTCACCGTGATTCAGGTGTAGCTGCCTTAGATGTTTATACGGAATGGAAAAGTATTTATGTAGACTATAGCGGTAAATTACAAAGAGCACAAATCGATACAGAGTAACAGATCAACGAAAGGGGATGTTCTTGATGAAGGTTGTTGTATTAGGTGCAGGTTTAATGGGAAAAGAGGTAGCTCGTGATTTAATTAAAAATAATAAAGTAGAACGTGTAATCTTAGGGGACATAGATGTAAGGGTGGCACAGGAATTTGTGAACACGTTAAACACAGATAAGGTTGAGGTAGTGGAGCTTCATGCAGAGCACGATGAATCTTTAATGAACGTCATATCTAAAGGTGATGTGGTCGTAAATGCTCTATTCTATTCCTTTAATGAACGTGTAGCAAGAGCAGCAATTGAAGCTGGAGTACATTCCGTGGATTTAGGTGGTCATATCGGTGGGGTAACAGAGAAAATTCTAGATCTTCATGAAGAAGCAAAAGCTAAAGGTGTAACAATTATTCCTGATTTGGGTGTTGCTCCAGGTATGGTCAATATTTTAACAGGCTATGGTGCATCAAAATTAGATGAAGTCGAATCTATTAAGCTATTTGTGGGAGGAATTCCAACAGAGCCAAAGCCACCTCTTCATTACACACGAGTATTTTCTTTAGATGGGGTTTTTGATCATTATACAGAGCCTTCAAAAGCGATTCAAAAAGGAAAGCTTGAGGAAGTTCCATCTCTATCAGGTGTCGAGCCTATTTATTTTGACGATTTTGGTGTGCTAGAGGCATTTTATACATCAGGTGGTATTTCTACTCTGTATAAGACATTTCCTAATGTTCGAACATTAGAGTACAAAACAATTCGCTATAAGGGGCATGCAGAGAAATTTAAGCTGTTAGCTGATTTAGGATTCCTCGATTCAACGAATAAGGTTGAAGTCGAAAATCAAGAAGTGCCAGTTCGAGCAGTTGTGCGTGAGGCACTTAAAAAGAAGCTTGAACTTGGAACAAAACCAGATGCTGTACTGCTGCGTGTCATTGTTGCTGGAGAAAAGGCGCAGCAACAAGTAACGTACGAGTACGAAATGGTCGTTAGAAAAGATATGACAATAAATGAAACAGCCATGGCTCGAGCAACAGCTAATACGATTTCTGTTGTTGCGCAAATGATTGGTGAAGGGACGATTACAGAGCGTGGTGTATTTGCGCCTGAATCAATTGTTCCAGGAGATACGTATATGGAAGAGATGGCAAAACGCGGCGTTGTCATAAAAGAGACTTCTCATAAATCTGCAATGATTGTGAAATGGTAGGTGTCAACCATGAATTTCGACTTTAGCACTGAGCAGGAGCTGCTACGAAAAACAGTTCGGCAATTTGTAGACGATGAAATCATGCCCAATATTGCAAAGTGGGATGCAACAGGAGGCTTTGATGCAAAGATTTGGTCAAGACTTGCTGAGCTTGGCTTAATGGGCGTTTGTGTTCCTGAAAAATACGGTGGTAGCGGTATGGATTATAATTCGCTTGCTATTGTTTGTGAGGAACTAGAGCGAGGAGATACGGCATTTCGAACAGCGGTTTCAGTTCATACAGGCTTGAATAGTATGACCCTAATGCAATGGGGAACAGAGGAGCAGAAGCAACAATATCTTGTTCCACAGGCAAAGGGTGTTCGAATTGGTGCATTTGGTCTAACAGAGCCAGGAGCTGGTTCAGATGTAGCGGCAATGTCTACTACTGCTGTACGTGATGGGGATTTTTATGTTATAAATGGGCAAAAAACTTGGATTTCCTTATGTGATATAGCTGATCATTTTATTGTTTTTGCCTATACAGATAAATCGAAGAAACATCACGGTATTAGTGCATTTATTATAGAGCGATCAATGGCCGGCTTTACCTCAAAGGCTATTAAGGGGAAATATGGTATTCGTGCTGGTAATACTGGTGAGCTCTTTTTTGAAGATTTACGTGTACCAGTAGAGAATCGACTAGGAGAAGAGGGCGAGGGCTTTAAAATTGCCATGTCTGCTCTTGATAATGGTCGTTTCACGGTAGCTGCTGGCGCTGTGGGACTCATTCAAGTATGCCTTGAGGCAAGTGTGAAATATTGCCATGAACGTGAAACATTTGGCAAGCCTATTGGTGAACATCAGCTAGTAGGGCAAATGATTGCCAAAATGGAGGCAGGCTATCAAATGAGTCGTCTACTTGTCTATCGTGTTGGTGAACTAAAAAACAAAGG
The DNA here is from genome assembly GCF_050272555.1 of Lysinibacillus sp. NPDC047702. Taxonomy (NCBI): domain Bacteria; kingdom Bacillati; phylum Bacillota; class Bacilli; order Caryophanales; family Bacillaceae; genus Lysinibacillus; species Lysinibacillus sp. NPDC047702. The sequence goes on from NZ_JBNNMG010000011.1 coordinate 42,436, forward strand.
TGTTCGAAATACGAGAGAGACGTCTCTTGCAAAATGGCAGGCCTGTGATTTTGCTAACAAAGCAGCAGATGACGCAGTGCAAATTCATGGTGCCTATGGTTATTCAGATGAATATCCAGTTGCACGTTATTTGCGTAACTCCAAAGCGCCTGTTATTTATGAAGGCACACGTGAAATTCATACTATTATGCAGGCTGATTATGTGCTAGGGAAACGTCAGGATAAACCATTAGGCAAAATGCTACCAAAGTGGCCTTTTGATGAATAAACGAGAGGAGAATCATCCTCTCGTTTTTCTTATGTAGAAAAATTACTATGCAAAAAATTTCTGAAAAATGTAACTTTCCAACTCTTCAGCAGTCTAATTGATAAACAAGTATATGAAAGAGAGGAAAAAAGATGAAAAATAAGTGGATAGCAATTATGGTTATCGCCGTACTCGCCATTTTACCAGGGATCATTATGCTGACAATGACTCCAACTGTAGAGGCAAAAGCAGCAAGTGTTAGTATGGCCACTAAAAGCTGGCAAGCAACTTTTACTAAAGCTTTAAAGGAAAGCAAGATAACAAAAGAAACTGTTTATGTTACAAATAGCAAGGATCAAAAAGTTGAAGCAACTATCACACTAGGAGAAGATAAAAAGACATTAATTGTTAGTGATTTAACACCTGGTAGTTATAAATTACATGTACAGAAGGAAGCATTTGTACTTGGTGGACCAAAAGCTGCCTCACAAGTAATTTCATTTACCATTATTGAAAAGCTAGAAGCAGTAAAATCAGAGAAAGAGCTACAGCAATACTTTGACACTCTTTTAGCTAACCCAAATAAGGAAGTGAAATATGATTCAAGTAGAGAAATGGAAAGTAAGGCAGATAGCCCAAGTGTAAGCAGTAATTCCTCTATGACAAACAATCAAGTAGAGGGAGTTGAAGAAGGCGATTTAGTCGTTGTAAAGGATGGCTTTATTTATTCTGTACAAGAACATAGTATTACAGTGGTAGATGCAACAAATCCGAAAAATTTAGCATTAGCGACGACTCTTAAAATAGAGGATTCTAAATATATTTCAAAGCTTGCATTATATGATCATTTGTTAATAGCAATTGGGGATAAATATTTAGAAAAAGCAGGCACGAGCATGTCAACAGCTACTTTGTATGATATTTCGAACCCTAAGAGCCCAAAATTTATACGTGAGGTAGGGCAAGAGGGGTATTTACAGGATATTCGTATTACCAATGACACATTATATTTAATTGGTAACATGTTTCCGAATTACTGGGCGCTTCGAGATAACAAAGCAATAGATTTAAAGCCAAAGACTTATGATAGTGGAGATACGAAAGAATACCAAAGCCTGCCTCTTGAGAAAATATCTATTTTACCAAATACCATGGATGGAACATATAGCTTAATAACAGCTCTAAATTTAAAAAATGGTGCAAAGGCAACTGCCAATACAAAAGGTTATTTGGGCGGTAGCAGCGGACTGTATATGTCTGAGGATGCACTTTATCTTACAACACCGGTCTATGACGGTAGTCCAGTCGTTCCTGCTGAAAACCGCATTATGGATATGATGATTTGGATGCCAAGAGCAACAAATACACAGGTCTTTAAATGGAATGTTGATGGCACCACGATGAATTTTGTAGGCAATACAGAAGTAAAAGGAACTGTGTTAAATCAATATTCAATGGATGAGTACAAGGGGAATTTCCGTATTGTAACAACTGAAGGAAATACGTGGGATGAAAAAAATATTTCACGTAATCATCTCTTTATTTTAGATAAAAATTTAAAAGAGCTGGGCGCAGTTAAAGACTTAGCACCAGGAGAAAAAGTATATTCAGCACGCTTCATGGGTGAAAAAGCGTATGTGGTGACATTTAAGCAAGTGGATCCGTTATTTGTGATTGATGTAGCTGATCCTAAAAAGCCAACTGTCCTAGGGGAATTGAAAATACCAGGATTTAGTAATTACTTGCATCCATTAGATGAAACACATTTAATCGGAATTGGCTATGATACAGAGCAACGCTATAACGCATTTTCAAAAAGCAATTTTACAGTGACAACTAATATGAAAATGTCGTTGTTTGATGTTTCAGATTTCAAAAATCCAAAAGAACAATCATCTGTAAAAATCGGTGGTAAAGGTTCTTATTCGGATATTCAATACAATCCAAGGGCTCTATTCCGAAATAAGGAATACAATTATTTTGGCTTCCCAGTTGTCCTTTATGAGGCAGGGAAGGGCGATGAAATTGTTTACAAAGGTCAGGGAGCTCAAATTTATGAAATAACAGCAGATAAAGGAATCGTGCTAAAAGGTAGTATCATTGAAGAAAGTACTGGTGAGCCATATGAGAATTGGGATCAGCTTGTACAGCGTGTCGTATATATAGATGATGCCCTCTATACAGTCGCTCGCAATGAGGTGAAGAGCTATCAATTAAAAGACTTCCAACCATTAGATAAGCTAATAATAAAATAAAAAAGAAGTCCAATAAACTAAATTCTAGTTTATTGGACTTTTGCTTTTGTTGGATATAGGCAGTGCTTGAAAGAATAATTATTGACGATACGGAAGAATCTCCGAGACTGTTACAAATTCATAGCCCTGCCCCTGTAGATAGGCGAGTACCGCATCCAGCCCATCGGCAGTTGATTGATGAATATCATGCATTAAAACGATAGCGTTATTGTGTAAATTATTTTTCACATATGGTAATAGCTGCTGTGCATTGCGATGCTTCCAGTCTAATGTATCGATCGTCCATAGTACGACTGGAATTGGTATTTGCCCATTAATAGCATCGTTTGTTGCCCCATATGGAGGTCTAAATACAGTGGCATCATGATTAATTGCTTTCTCTAGCTCTGCAGAAGTTGATGTGTATTGCTTTAGTACCTGCTCTTGTGAAAGCTTTGTTAATACAGGATGGTTCCATGTATGGTTACCTATTTCATGACCTCGAGCAAGAACATCCTTAGCAATATCAGGATAATACTGTACACGCCCACCGAGCATAAAGAAGGTAGCTTTTGCATGGTATTTATCAAGAGTATCTAATATTTGTTCAGTTACTTTTGGATGTGGGCCATCATCAAAAGTTAAGGCGATACGTTTCGTAGTGGAATCACCTGTAGTAGGTGGTTTCGTAGGCTTTATAGTCTCCATAGCAATTTGAAAATCAGAGGCTAACAACGGATTAATCAGCGAAAGAGGAAGCTTCACTATTGGTGCACCTGCCGCTCCACTAGCAATCTCATACTCATCGAAATAGAATTGTAACGAATCATCTACAATGGAGAAGCGATTGAAGTTAGACCATTTAGGTTCTGTTGCCTTTTCTAGCTCATCAGTAAAGAGATCGTCTTTTAACTGAAGATTTTGCTGTAAATCTTTACGTACTTGAGTAGCCAATGTTGATAAGTTGTTTTCATCGCCTTGCAGTAATGTTTTAATGGTGATTTGTTCGCCAGTTTCATTATTGATGAAGAATGTCTTAGTTGAAACCTCATGATTTGCCCCGCCTAAGTACAGCATTTTCGTCAGTACAAAGGAATAATAATGCTCACGATATGGGAATGTTTCTAAACTAATATTAAGCTCGCCCATAGCCTCTTTGTTTTTAATTTTTTTCATTGATGACAGATAGGTTTCTTTTGAATCCGATATGTACTGTAAAACGGCTTCATTAAATGCTTTATTGTCTGTCTGTGGATAATGAATAGCAAAAGGTGTTTGTTTATCATTAGAAACGTCTGTTACAATACGAATACCTGGAAACGCAGAGCTTTCTGTGGATAAATTACTAGGTACTGATTCTGTCTCTTTTGAGGCACTAATTTTTTGAAACTTAAAGTCATCCTTTGATAGGATAATGACTAAAATAATAGTTGTTAATGTAATAATGAGGCCGATTAATAGGAAATCAATCATCGGGCCGCGTCTTCTTCTGCGTTCCGGCATTTTTATGGATACGCTCCTTTCCTTAATTACTTTTCTATACAATCAGACGTGTCAGCCATTGAAAAAGTTATACGAATCTACGAAGTTTTGTTATCATTTTAAGGAAAATTAATTTTCATATAAAATCAATTTGCATTAGTCAGCATATTACAGCCAAAGTATAGTATTAAAAATTTCAGTTGAGTTTTTTTGGGCAGTTCGATACTATTGGCAAGGAACCTTTTGAAGGAGGCAGATAGCTGTAATGGTTTTACATGAAGCGGATAATGAATTTACGATTGACTGCTTATTGCTTGCAGGGCGTATTATGATTGAAAGTGGTGCAGAAACATATCGTGTGGAGGATACGATGCTACGCATGGCACATTCTCAAAATATGCTTGCTGCGCAATGTTATGCCACACCAACTGGAATCATTTTTTCGTTAGGCAAGACACAGCCAACGAGAATTACATCAATTTCCAATAGGGTTACAGATTTACAAAAAATAGCCTTGGTAAATTCAGTATCTCGGAGACTCACATCTCACATGATAACATTAGAAGAGGCTTATGACGAGCTAAAGTCGATACAAAAAACAAATTATTTTTTACCAACCTATTTACAAGTCATAGCAGCAGCTCTTGCAAGTGGTTGTTTTCTTATTATGTTTAAGGGAGGATGGGCTGATTTTCCGATAGCTTGTTTAGCGGGAGGGTTAGGCTTTCTAGTGCTTATAATGATAAATAATTTAACCAAAGTAAAGTTTTTCTCAGAATTTACAGCATCGCTCGTTATCGGCTTCGTTGCCTTCTTTGCAGTCAAGTACGGTTATGGAGCAGAACTTGATAAAATTATCATTAGTTCTGTCATGCCACTTGTACCAGGTATATTGATTACAAATGCAGTGCGTGATTTAATGGCAGGTCACTTTATGTCAGGGATGGCAAAGGGGGCAGAAGCCTTTTTAACAGCCTTTGCCATTGGTGCAGCAATTGCTGTCACCCTAGCATTTTAGGAGGCGCACAATAACATATGATGGATATTATCATTCAATTAATTGTTAGTTTCTTTGCCACTGCTGGGATTGCTGTTATTTTTAATGTACCTAGAAAAACACTGCTTCATTGTGGCCTTGTTGGAGTAATTGGCTGGATCATCTATTATCTTTTAACAGAAAAAGGAATGGATGTGGTCAATGCTTCTTTCTTTGGATCGTTTGTTATTGCGATAGTTGCTCATTTATATGCGCGACGCTTTAAAATGCCAATGATTATTTTTATAGTAGGAGGAATCATTCCATTAGTGCCAGGAGGTATGGCGTATAATGCTATGAGGAACGTTGTAGAGGATGATTACTTACAAGGCTTGCAGTATGGGTTAAAAGCATTTTTAATTACTGGTGCTATCGTAATGGGGCTTGTATTTGCAGAGGTATTTATGCAATTAATATTCCGGTCAATACGTTCAAGTAAAGCTAAATTGCAAAAAGTCTATAAAAAATAAAATAAATGGAGGCTGCGTTTGAATCATTTACTCTAACGTAGCCTCCATTTGTTTTTTTCTATTTTACGAGCAATGCTTCTATTTCCTCTGGGGTAGCAGGCTTACTAATGTAATAGCCTTGAATAGCGTCACAGCCATAAGTAATTAAAAGGTCTGCTTGCTCTGCTGTTTCAACACCCTCTGCTACAACCTTAAGTTCCATCGATTTTCCAAGCTGCACCATGCCGTGCATTAGCTTTTGGGTCTTTTCAGATTTTAGTAAGGAGCTTGTAAATGTTTTATCAATTTTCAATGTATCTATCGGTAAAATTTGCATGTATCGGAATGAGCCATACCCGGTACCGAAGTCATCTAGAATAAAGGAAATTCCCTCGTTTTCTAGCTTACGCATTTGCTGAGTGATGAAGGTAGCAGCCTCTGCCTCTAGTGCAAATTTTTCTGTAATTTCAATTTGAATAAGGCTGGCAGGACAACCTGTTTTAGCTAGCTTTTCAAGAATTGATTTTGCCATATTTTTATCACGGAATTCGCGAACAGAAGAGTTTATAGATACCTTCATATCTAAGCCGGCTTTTTTCCAAATTAACGCCTGTTCACATGCCTTTTCCAGCATAAAGGAACCAATATTGTTAATGAGACCAGTCTCCTCTGCAATTGGAATAAGTTCGTCAGGTGCTACAACGCCGATTACCTCATCTTCCCAACGGACTAGTGCCTCTACAGCTGTAATTTTTCCTGAATAAACATCAATTTGGGGCTGATATAATACTTTCAAATTCTTTTGATCTAGAGCCTGAAGTAAGCGTTTTTCAATTAAAGCTTTTCGATTCAAGGCCTTATGAGTAGCTTTAGATAATGAGACAATTTTATCGCCGCCTGCCTCACGAACATTAGAAATAGTTGCGATAGATGCTTTCATTAGTTGAGAAAATGTTGTCTGATCTTCTGGATATCGTGTAATACCACCACTAATAGAAATTGGTACAGCGATATTGCTGCTATAAATTGGATGCTGTTGTAGATAGGACAGGAAACCTTGAATAAACCACTCACTTAAAGGTGTGATGACAACAAAATCATTTTCATTAATGCGTGCCATTGTACTATCTTGGAAATACATTTTAATACGGTTTGTAAATTCTACAATAAGGCTTTGATCGATTTGCTGATCATGTAGCTCTTTTAATGTGTAAAATTTATCAATACTTAAATAGACAAAAGAAAAGTGTCTCTCATCCTCAATCATATTAGAAATTACTTTTTCAAGTCGATGTGCATTCATAAGACCTGTTTCAGTATCTATATAAGCAATTTTTTCTAATTGATGCTGGATTGTTTTTGATTTGGTGATGTCCTTCTCGATTAAAATAAATTGTTGGTCATTTGTTTCAAGATTAAAGGTCGGGATAGCTGTTAGAAGTACCCAATAAGATTGGCCTGTTTTTGTAACTTTTTCAACCTCACCTTGCCATGTATGACCATTGTTTAAATTACGCCAAATAGTGTTTGTAATCTTTTCACTTACTTCATTGTCAGGGAATAGCTGCCAAAACGTCTTGCCAATGACGCGCTTTGGAGTCCACTGACTTGTCTTTAGAAATTCAGCATTACATTCTAAAATAAAACCATCATGATCAAGGGTAACGGTCATAAATGCTACGTCTAACCCTTGCTTTAAATTTATAAGTGTACTGCTATTTGAGACAGAATTAATCATTAATTCTGGCAGCATAAATAACAGGAGAATATACGTCTCTCCTTGCTCTATAAATGGTTTAGCCAGCAATGCTGCAGTAATCTCTTCATTTCTAAATGTGACCACTTGAACTTGATCTATATACGTACTTTCATCATTGTGTAGAATAGCCTGAAACGTCTCTAATGATAACTGACGCAGTAGATTTTCATGTATGAATGGAGTAGTATTTCCTTTAATATCTGTTGCTAAAATACCAAATAGTTGTTCAGCAGGTTTTCCCAAAATAATAGCTTGTCCATCTTGATTCATGACAATTGCAGGAAAAGGAAGTGAATTTAAATAATGTTCATCAATCGTAAATGATTTATGCATATGACTCATGATTATTCGATCTCCTTGGGTAATCTATATATACTAATATTATAGTTAATTATCGGGAATTAGTCATTATGAATATATTTGTAAATATTTGATGGTGAAAAATATTAGGACTTTTCTAGTGAAATGCAAGAAAAGTTTTGAAGAAAAATAACATTTTTTAGTACGTATATAGGAAGCAGGAATTGTATGGAACGATTAAAAGGAATAATATTTATCGTAACTGGCTCAATGTTGTGGGGTGCAACTGGGCCTTTAATGGAATGGTTACTTAGCCATACACCATTAACAGTCTCCTTTATGTTAACAATTCGACTATCGGTTGCAGGTATACTATTGCTTATATATTTACTGTTAACAAGAAAGGATATTTTTGGGATTTGGCAACAAAAACTATGGAGTAGACAGCTCATTATATTCGGTATAGCCGGAATGTTGGGCGTGCAGTTTGCCTTTGTGGCAGCAATTAATGCGAGTAATGCGGTATTAGCAACCCTATTACAGTTTTTAGCACCAATATTTGTTGTTGCTTATGTCTCTCTTAGTTTAAAGAAATGGCCTCCAAAATATCAAGTGTTAGGGATTATTGGTACACTCATAGGTCTGTTCCTCCTACTAACGAACGCTTCATTTGACGCTTTGTTAGTTAGTAAAAAAGCCTTGTTATGGGGAGTAGCTGTTGGTCTAACGTTTGCCTTCTACACATTGTATCCAGCACGTCTAATGAAAGAGTGGAATGTTCTACTCGTTGTCGGGTGGGGGATGCTGATAGGTGGGGGAACATTGGGAATTATTGGTCGTGTATGGCAGTCAAATCTGTGGATAGTGTTCACAGATTTGAAGATAATAGGGTTGATGCTGGCACTCATATTCTTTGGAACAGTAGCTTTTGTGCTGTTTTTAAGCAGTATGAGATATATTACAGCAGTTGAGACTAGCGTACTATCTAGTATCGAGCCTTTAACAGCTATGGCAATTTCAGTAATTGTGTTTGGTACAAATTTAGGTTTTTGGCAATTAGTTGGTGTGTTTGTTATGCTTGTTTGTGTAACATGGCTTTCAGTAGCTGGAGAAAAAGCATAAAAGTATTATCTAACCAGGTGTTTATTACTATTTTGAAAATTTGCAAAATTCCTATAAGTAACAAGGGGGAAGAATATGAAAGAAATTTTTTCCTATGTAAAGCCTTATAAATGGACAGCATTTATCGCGTTATGTTTAATGCTACTGGAGTTATTTGTTGAGCTAGTTCAGCCGCTTATAATGGCTAAAATCATAGATGATGGAGTACGAGCTCAAAACCAGGGCATGATTTTACAATGGGGTGCTATATTACTAGCTCTTTCATTTGTAGCTTTTTTTGCTGGTGTCATTAATTCATATTTTTCATCACATACCGCACAAAGCTTTTCTTATGATTTACGAAATGCGATGTTTGAAAAAATTCAAGCATTTACATTAGCTACTTATCAAAAGTTTTCAACTGCCTCACTAATTACGAGGCTGACAAATGATGTGACACAGGTACAAACCGTGCTTTTTATGAGTCTGCGAATTATGCTTCGAGCACCGTTGGCTGTTATTGGTAGTATTGTAATGGCTTTTGTTGTCAATGCAAAGCTTGCATTATTTTTAGTAATTGGTGCACCAGTAATCTTTATTTTTCTTATTTTTATGGTAACAAAAGGTGTGTCTTATTTTGGACTCGTTCAAAAGAGGATAGATCGTTTAAATCGTGTACTACAGGAAAATTTACAGGCTATCCGTTTGGTTAAGGCTTATTTACGTGGTGCCTATGAAGCCTCTCGTTTTGATGAGGTAGCTTCACGCTTAAAATTAGATACAGTCAAAGCTTTGCGTACTATGGAGTATATTATGCCTGTACTACTATTCATCATGAATATGAGTTTACTTGCCGTTTTGTGGTTTGGGACAAAGCAAATAGCTTCTGGTACAACACCGCTTGGCGATATTGTGGCGATTGTCAATTATGCAATGCGTATGACAGGCTCATTTTCAATGTTTGCGTTTATTATTATTTTTTATGCCCGTGCCAAGGCCTCTGCAGAACGTATGGCAGAAGTTCTATCTATTGAAAATGAGACTGAGCTTTCATCATCTGTGGAAAGTGCCTCTAGCGGAAGACATTTTGGCGAATTGATCTTTGACAACGTTAGCTTTACATATCCAGGTGGAGACTCTCCAGTATTAGCGAATGTAAGCTTTAGTGTTAAATCAGGTGAAAAATTAGCCATAATGGGTGCTACAGGTGCAGGTAAATCAACATTATTACAGCTAATTCCACGCTTTTATGATGTCACTGAGGGGCGAATAGTAGTAGAAGGCAAGGATATTCAGCAATGGGACTTACAAGAGCTTAGGGAGATTATTGGTTATGTCCCACAGCAATCCTTATTATTTACAGGTAGCATTGCAGACAATGTTAAATGGGGTGACATTGATGCTGAAATGGATGCTGTGCGACAGGCAACGATGCAAGCACAAATTCATGCTTCTGTAGAAGATTTCCCACAGGGTTACGAGACAAGAGTTGGGCAGAAGGGTGTTAATCTTTCAGGCGGCCAAAAACAAAGGCTATCTATTGCAAGAGCGTTATTACGAAAAGGTCATCTACTAATGCTGGACGATAGTACAAGTGCGCTTGACGTAAAAACGGAACAGGCATTATGGAAGGCGCTGAGCAAGGAACCGGCAACTATGCTCGTTGTAACTCAGAAAATACGTACAGCTAAAGGGGCAGATCGAATATTACTAATCGATGCAGGGGAAGTAGTAGCATATGGCACGCATAAAGAGCTACTACAGACTTCTGAGCTCTATAAAAAAATCGCAGTCTCCCAGCAGGAGGTAGAGAAATAATGGCATTTTTCCACAAACCTTTTGGCTATGAGCCGATTTTGACAAAAGATGATGTACAGCAGATTGTTAAGAAAAAGAAAGGACCTCGTGCGACAGATTGGCGAAGTACATTGTTGAGATTATGGAAAATTGTCGATGAACAACGTGTACTCTTAATGATTGTGCTTTTACTTGTCATGGTGAGTTCAATTTTAGCTCTTCTTGGACCATATATAATCGGAAAAATGATAGATATGTATGTGATGCATGGTGAGCTTGCAGGTCTTAGTAAGGGCATTATGTTGTTAATCGGCATTTATGCTCTACTAGCAGTGGCGTTATTTTTACAAAATTATTGGATGATAGGCATTGCTCAGCAAACAATTTATAGACTGCGTACAAGCGTATTTGCACATTTTCAAAGACTGCCTATTTCATTTTTTGACCGCCGTCAGCATGGAGAGCTAATGAGTCGGATGACAAATGATATAGAAGCGGTAAGTTCAACATTAAATAGTTCCTTCATCCAGGTGTTTTCCAGTGTTTTAACGCTTACAGGTACTGTAATTATCATGCTAAGCCTAAGCCCTTTACTAACGGTATTAACGATGACCATTATACCGATTATGTTTTGGGCAATGCGCTGGGTTACTCGAAGAACAGCTCCATTATTTAAACAGCAGCAAGTGGCTATTGGAGCGCTTAACGGTATGATTGAAGAGACAATTTCAGGTCAACGAATTGTGAAGGCCTTCTCACAAGAGGAAAGAATGATGGAGGAGTTTCGTGAAAAAAGCTTGCGATTAAAAACAACAGGCTTTTGGGCACAGACATATTCAGGCTATATTCCAAAGGTCATGAACTTCTTAAACAATATGAGCTTTACAATTGTAGCCGGGATTGGAGGCGTGCTTGCTCTTTATGGTCATGTGTCAATTGGGGTCATAGTTATTTTTACCGAATATGCACGCCAGTTTACTCGTCCACTAAATGATTTGGCCAATCAATTTAATACAGTTTTATCGGCAATTGCTGGTGCTGAAAGGGTATTTGCATTACTGGATGAACAGCCTGAAGTGGAAACAGCTTCAGCACAAAAGCATAAATTATTAGGACAGGTGAGCTTCCAACATGTTTATTTTAAATATGAACAGGAGGAAGAAGCTTATACGTTAAAGGATGTTAGTTTTCAAGTAGAGCCAGGTCAAACAGTAGCCCTTGTAGGAGCAACAGGTGCAGGAAAGACAACTATCTTACAGCTTATTGCAAGATTTTATGAGGTAACAAAGGGCGAGGTTTTATTTGATGGTGTAAACATTCAACAAATAGAACGACAAGCATTACGTTCGCAAATGGCCTTTGTGCTTCAGGACCCGTTTTTGTTCGAAGCGTCAGTGCGAGAGAATATTCGTTATGGCCGATTAGATGCGAGCGATGAAGAAATAGTAGAAGCGGCTAAGCGTTCAAATGCTCACGACTTTATCATAAAGTTAAAAAATGGCTATGATACTATTCTTGCGGCAGATGGTCGAGAAATTTCACAGGGGCAAAAGCAGCTGCTATCCATAGCTCGAGCATTAATTGCTAATCCTAGGATATTATTACTTGATGAGGCTACAAGCAGTATTGATACTGTTACTGAGCTTGCCATTCAAGAGGCGCTGGACATATTAATGCAGGGGCGTACAAGCTTTGTTATTGCTCATCGCTTAAATACCGTACACAATGCGGATATTGTACTCGTTATGCACAAGGGTGAATTAGTTGAAGCAGGTCCTCAACAACAGTTAATTGAATCTGGTGGCATTTATGCGCAAATGTTACAATCTTCTTCATATCATCTTGAAGAATAAACTATTTTAGTCATGGATTGGAGTGATCTCTTTGGGATCGCTCCTTTCTTAGTGTTGAACGCAAAACTGGAAGAAGAGTCGTAAATAAGGCATCATTGGTAAACATTTAAATGAAATAAAGACTATTTCCTTATATTGAAAATGTAATTTATTTGTATAAATGGTATAATTATAAGGAGGGTTGAAATATTGAGTGAGAGCGCTTAGTATGAGTATGTATCTATAAATTCTAGTAATTTTCAGTTATTAAAGTTATTAATGATTGTATAAATCCATTTATTTTCCTTATATTAAAAACAAAATAGTTGATTATTAGAAGTTACTATTATAATTTGTTGCAAGCTGATTTTCTTTCTTGCTACAATAGGGCAATAGTCTGATTTAAGAACGGAGTAAACGATGAATATTTCAGTAATGACGGTGTCTTTTCCGTTAGATGGGGAAACATTAAAAGAAGTAACATTATTATGTGAAGAAGCGACCGTACATGATTACCGTGTATATGAAACTGCAATGGGAGTTCCTATGGCGGGATCTTTTGAAACAAAGGGTTTTATGATACTTGCTTATGAAGATGATAAGGATGTGTTAGTAGGAGCAGCAAGTGCTGTAGACTTAATGGGGCTTCATACATATGAATGGTCTCTAGTAGTAACGCCTGCTTATCGTCAAAAAGGAATCGGAACCGCTTTAGTGGAAGCTTTACAGGCTGGTCTTCAAGAGCGTGGAGCAGAGGGGCAATTGGCTGTAGTAATAGATGGATCACCCTTTGGTCATACGTTTATTGAAAATAAAGGCTTTACATATAGCTTTTCAGAGGCAACTTTAGAAACAAGAGCAGAATCAGTAAATTTAAACAAGGATGTTGAAATTACTCCATATGCAGGTGAGCAGGCAGAGCTGATCGACATTTATAGTGAAGCGTTTGGGGATTTACCGGAGGAGTCTGAAGAGCTAATAGCCTTTAATACATCTACGGATGGCAGAAAGCTATGGCTGGCCCGTAAGGACGGTGAAGTCGTTGGAACAGTGACAACTGCTCAGGAAAATGAAATTCAATGGGTCACAGCATTAGCCGTACATCCAAATTGTGAAGGGCAGGGCATTGGTACAGCTATGCTATCCTTTTCCAAGGACTATGCAAGTAAAATCGGAGCGAAATTTGTGATGCTTGATGTAGAAATTGACAATGGAAAAGCCCTTTCTGTTTATGAAAAGGCTGGCTTTATGAAGGCTCAACAAATAGATTATTATGTAAAGCAGTAGAAAGAAAGGTAAGGAGGAAAAAGTACTCCTTACCTTTTTAATTAAGCTTTTTTATCATAAATACCTACTATCCTCATATAGTATTAATAACCCTATGAAAGGAGTCGTTACTCTTGCGCATGCCAGCATTGCCTAAAAAGAAGTCTCCTCCAAAGGAAGCACCCAGCTCATGGTGGAAGGTTGTTAAAGCGTATTTATCTCGAGGGAAGTTTTACCGTTTACCACCTCGGAATTAATAAAGGAGCATTAGAAAAGTCGCCCAAATAGCGACTTTTTATTACTTATAGGAATTTTAGCTTTCTAAAAGAAAAGCCTCCTTTGATGAACCGATTAAATAGAGTTCATGCATTGCCCTTGTAAGTGCCACATACAGTAGTTTTCTGTCAAGCTTTGTATCATAGAAAGGTGTATCGAAGGCAGTGACGATGACTGCATCAAATTCAAGTCCCTTTGCTAAATGACTTGGCACTACAAGTAATAATTCTTGGTCAATAGAATCATTTTCTGTCAGCAGTTGGGAATTAATTTTATGGTCAGTTAAAGCTTTCTGGATTTTGAGCGCCTCTGTTGACGTTTTACAAATTAACGCAATGGATCGATGTCCTTTCGTGCGTATGGATTCAAAAATCGACTTAATTTTCAGGGCATCGAATGCATTTGCTTGTATGAAGGTTGGTCCATTGCCATGACGAACTACAGGCTCCACTAATGGTAGCTGTTCTTCCATTTGTGCTAAAACCTTATTTGCGACCTCCATGATTTCAATGGTTGTACGATAACTTTTTTGAAGTGTTCTAAAGCTTGCACGGGGGAATAACTGTTGGACAGGCTCCCATGCAGTTAGTGAACGATAACTATGAATGCCTTGTGCTAAATCACCTACCATTGTAAACATATCTGTCTCAAGTCCAGCTTTTAAAGCAGCAAGCTGGAATAAACTATAGTCCTGTACTTCGTCAATAAAAACCACCCGCATTTTCCATTCATCTGAAATACCCTTTAAGCGAGCCTGTAAATAGTATAATGCGGCTAAGTCCTCAAGAGCCCATTGTTCCTTTAAGTGAGCCTGTATAAATTGCTGTTGTTCAAGGTAATGCCACTCTGGTGCAAGCTCTGCTAAAAGCTCAGGTTTTGTAAGTAGGGTACGATAGAGTATTTTTATATTATGTTTAGAGAAACGCCGCATATAAACAGCTGCTGTGGATTTAGCCTCTTTTTCAATGGCGGGTATTCGTTCATCCCGTTCATCAATAAACTTTGTAACAACACGACGACGTTTGTCATCATCTCGTATTCCATTTAAAGCTTTGCCAAGTGCTTCATCATATTTCTTATGCAACATATTTAATACAGCTTGCTTCTTTTGGCGAACATGGCTGGCTAAAATCTTTTTAATATGATCAAGCCGCTTTTCAATAGGCATATAAGATAATTCGTATAAGAACAGCTTTTTTAAATGAGATGCACGCATAATACAATATTTTTCAATGTAAACATCCTCAAATTGTTCAGCGATTCCCTGTTCAAGCTTTTGAATATAACGTTCTATAACATCACGATAATAAAGTGAGCCCTTCATCTCAGATATCCAAGCAATGGACTGCTGTGATCCACCTGCAACAAGAGTCTCTAACTGCTCATTAGGATTTTGAAGTTTAAGCTTAAGCTTAGTGGCAGCAAGGACATAATCTGAAAAGGTTGTTTGACAAATTTTATCAACGCCA
This sequence comes from Lysinibacillus sp. NPDC047702, assembly GCF_050272555.1. Taxonomy (NCBI): domain Bacteria; kingdom Bacillati; phylum Bacillota; class Bacilli; order Caryophanales; family Bacillaceae; genus Lysinibacillus; species Lysinibacillus sp. NPDC047702. The sequence continues at coordinate 57,684 of NZ_JBNNMG010000011.1, forward strand.
AGTTCTGGCAAAACGTCACCAATATAATCGATAAATAGTTTATTTGGTGCTAATATCATGAGCTGCTCAGGGTTAAAATGCTCGCCCATTGTATAGAGGAAGTAAGAGATACGATGGAGAGCTATCGTTGTTTTTCCACTGCCGGCAGCACCCTGTACGATAATAGGCTGACGAAGATGCGCTCGTATAATTTCGTTCTGTTCTTTTTGAATAGTCGAGACAATTTCTGTTAAACGTACATCTGCCTTTCCAGCTAACGCTTCTTGTAGTAATTCATCATTCGTTGTTAAATCAATATCTCGTATATCAAGCAATTCACCATTTTCGATTTTATATTGACGCTTGGCAAATAGGTGACCTTTAAGGATTTCTCCTCGAACATCATACTCCATATCACCAAGGCGACCATCATAATAGACGTTTGCAACTGGTGAACGCCAGTCTACGATAATTGGTTCGTGTGTCTCTCGATGGAATAATGAGGTTTTGCCGATATAAAGAAATTCCTCTGGATCACCAGTCTTTTGAAAATGGATTCGGGCAAAATACGGCTTCTTTTGAACAGCCTCTAAGCCTTCCTTTTGGTTACGCGCCATTTCAAAAAATCGGGCGTTGGCAAGGATATTTAAATAACTCAAACTAGAGTCTAAATAATCAAGATCTGCCATCGATTGCCGAATATTCTCCTGCGCTGATTGCAAGTCTCTTCGGGATTCACTTAATATTTGATGCATATAATTTTTAGTGAAGGCTAGCCATTCCACCTCAGCCTGAAAATCTGGATGTTGTACAGTCATTTTTAGCACCTCCTAAGTACTTACAATTTCAAAGTAGATTATCATACTACTATATATAATATTTACCATCAAGCAAAAGCGTAATAGGCTAATTATGTTACTATTAGATTAGAAGCAAGAAAAGTTATTCGTGTATTATGATTTTTATCATATTAAAGGTGAGCATCATAGGAGGTTATAGATTTGGATATTTTCGCACATAGAGGAGTCTCCGCACATTACCCTGAAAATACGGCTGCTGCATTTCGAGCAGCAGCAAGGCTGTCTATTACAGGCATCGAGTTAGATGTACATGTAACAGCTGATGGTGAGCTAGTGGTCATTCATGATGAAAAGATTGATCGAACATCCAATGGCTGTGGCTATGTTAAAGATTTTACCTTACAGCAGTTGCGTGCATTTGATTTTGGTTCATGGTTTTCTGCGGAATTTGAGGGTGAAAATATTCCAACCCTGAGTGAAGTACTAGAATTGTTTGCAGGTACCAACCATCGTATTAATATAGAGCTTAAAACAGATGTAATGCCATATGACGGGATTGAAGCTCTTGTGATGAAGGAAGTTGCTGCACATCAAATGACAGAAAGAGTGATCATTTCCTCTTTTAATCATGAGTCGATACAAATTGTCTCACTGATGGCACCATATATTGAAACCGCGGCTTTATTTGCTGAAATATTAATTGATTTTAACGGCTGTGCTGCACAAATTCCAGCAAATGCAATCCATGTTACTTTACCAGCAGCATTTCGAAAATCGGTAGGTAGAGCTTTGCAAGAAGGAGCACTTGTGCGGGTTTATACAGTGAATGAGGTCGAGCATGCTAAGCATTTACAGGGACTCGGTGTGCGGGCAATTTTTACAGATGATCCAGAGAAGATTATGGCTGGATTGAGTGGGCAGAAAAAGGAATGAATAGGGGAGGAGAGTGCGCTGATACATGAATATCAGCGCGCTTGAGCCTAGTAATAATCCTTTACCATTTTGCACGATGCTCTTCGATACAGCCGAGCATTTGCTGAATAACAAGTGTTTCACCGTTATCGAGTAAAATTGAGCCAGCGTAATAACCAAACATTTGATGAACCTCAGATTTAACAAGCCCAGCATTTGTAGTGGCAACCCGTTCAAAAAAGGGAGAGAAGGTTAAGGAAATTTGATTGGAGAATTTAGACTTTACCTTCCATCTTTGCATATAATCCTCCTGATCATAATGAAACAATAAATCCTCATGAATTTTTGTCATTTTTCCATCTACAAAAACGGCATTCTCTGTCATGCCAGTTCCATCTGTCCATTTTCCGCCTAAGTTGAGGCCAATACGTCTACCTCGAACTCGCTGCGAAGCCATTCCCCAATTCCAAGTAGCCTCACGTGGCCAAATTCCTCGACCATAATCTAATACCGCAAAGTTTTCCTCTGGAGAGAATGTAAAACGGCGAGTCCCGATTGTCACAACACCTGAAGTTGGAAGTATATGATGCTTGCCAGTAAATTGAAAGGTTTTACGGTTCCAAGGGATGACTACATTTAAGGTTTCATCTGCAGGTGGATGCTGAATGATAAGCTTTGCACGTAAAACGTCTCCATCAAAGTTTGGAATTGAAACAGAAAGATGTGTTTCATTTTTGATATAGGCCATATCAATCATCATTTCACTATTTTTGAATGTTACAGATTCTAGCACTTGAGTAGGCATTTTTAGCTTTCCGCCCAATGGAATCGTTATTGTTTTTTCAAAGTAGCGCTGAGTTTCATATTCAAGGAAATAGACGAAGCAGACCGCTGCATAGTCTAGATGACTGATTGTCGCAGAGAATAAGATTTCATCACCGTAGACACACCAATAGTTCCATTTCTTTTTGCGCATGATATGACCGCTTAAATTGCTGTTTATAAGAGGCTTTCGTGCAAATCCGATGGCAGCTGGATTTAAATTACCTTTTTTATCGCATAAAAGAGTGGTTTGTAAAATCTCCTTTTCAGCATGCTGCTTCACATTCAACATCCCTTCTGGTCATAAAATAAAAGTCTATACTTTGTTAAACCTATTGTAGCAAAAACTATCTTAAAATTGGAAAAGATAGTGTTAAATCAGACCTCTTTCATCAATTATGCGAATAAGGACCTAATTAATAGAAATCCCAATGCTTACATATCATGAACATAAGGAGGGAAGGTGTGGCGAAAATGTATAACAGACAGGCTGCTGTACAGTACGCAAATTTGTGGTGGAACAGACGAAATCCAGCATTTCCAAACTTTACGGTTGATTGTACGAATTATATATCGCAATGCTTACTTGCTGGTGGGGCGCCAATGCGAGGAGCACCGAGTAGGGATAGAGGCTGGTGGATTCAACAGGGCAAATGGAGCTTTAGCTGGTCTGTTGCACATTCCCTGAGATGGTATTTGGAAGGCTCAAAAACTGGATTGAAGGGGAGGCGGGTTCAATCCGCTGAGGAATTGGATCTTGGTGATGTGATTTTTTATGATTTCCAAGGTGACGGAAGAATTGACCATTCTGTTATTGTGACAAGTATTCAGAATGGTGTTCCTTATGTGAATGCTCATACTTCAGATAGTATTAATCGACCGTATCTTTACGAGGATTCTACAGCTTTTACACCAAGCATGACTTATTATTTCTATCATATAGATGATAGTTTTGCTTAGAAAGATAGCTGTTTTAAAGCTCATCATTTTGTGATAATGTGGAAGATAGAAGAGATCCATTATAATACGATGTAATGTTATAGAAGGAGATAGTATACTATGAGCGAACAATTTTTGTCTGTTAGGGATGCCATAATTCAACGTCGTTCCATTAAAAAATTTAATGGGCAGCCAGTAGATCGTGAAGATTTATTGGAGGTTATCGATGATGCTGTATGGGCACCAAATCATGGAAATCGAGAGCCTTGGCGTTTAGTTGTTGCATGTGGTAAGGAGTTATTTGGGCTTCATGATTTATTGCGAGATTTAACGATACCTAAATGGCAAGAGCTTTCTAACGAGGACTTAACAAAGCAAATGACAAAATTCACGTTAGCAGGCGGCTATGCTTTTGTCATCGTTCCAGAGGATGCTCGTCAAAAAGAGCGTTTAGAGGATTACGCTGCAGCAAGTATCTTTATTCAAAACATTCAATTGCTAGCATGGGATAGAGGAATTGGTTCCTGCTGGAAAACGCCTGCTTTCTTAGATCAGCCAAAATTTCGTGAGGCTTTAAACGTACAGCCTGGTGAACGTATAATTGCAATGCTGCAAGTTGGCTATTTTGATGAAGTTCCAAAAGGAAAAGAACGTAAACAATCAGCAGAAATTGTCACGATTTTTGGAGAATGAAATTATAAAATCCCCTCGCTTATAGTGACGAGGGGAATTTGTTTTTCATATAGTTATTTTTGTAATGTAGCCACTTCAAATAAATAATCGCTTAGAACACGCAGTCCTTTATCGAAGTTTTCTAAATGAAAGTGTTCATTTGGAGCATGGAAGTTTTCACTAGACAAACCAAAGCCCATTAGTACAACTGGTAATTCTAAAATTTCATCAAAGGCAGCCACGATAGGAATTGAACCTCCTCCGCGTGTATAGGCAGTTGGGACGTTATATACTTTTTCATATGATCGACCAGCAGCTTGGATGAATGGGTGATCAAATGGTGTTAAGAATGGACGACCTTTATCGAATTCAGAGATTGCCACTTCAACACCAACTGGCTTGTGTTTTTCAACATGCGCCTTTAACAGTGCTACAATTTCTTCGGGTTCTTGATTTGGCACAAGACGGCATGTGATTTTAGCGCCAGCCTCAGCTGGAAGGACTGTTTTAATGCCTTCGCCTGAGAAACCGCCAAACACACCATTTACCTCTAGTGTCGGACGTGCCCAAGTACGTTCTAAATAGGAATAACCAGCCTCACCGAATAATTCCTTGACGCCAACCTCATCCTTCACTGATTCCTCATCGAAACCAAGCGCACGATATGCTTCACGTTCTTCTTCAGTTAATGGTAATATTTTGTCATAGAAGCCTTCAACTTGAATTGTGCCATGCTCATCACGGAAGGATGCCAAAATTTCTGCTAATGCATGGATAGCATTTTGTACGCCTCCACCATAAAGACCAGAATGTAAATCACCTTTAGCTCCACGAATATCAATTTGAATACCTGTTAAACCACGTAAACCATAGCATACTGCTGGCTTACCAGGACCATAAAGCCCAGTATCAGAAATTAAAATTAAGTCTGCCGCTAATTTTTCTTTATGCTCTTCTACAAAGGCAGGCAGATTTGGGCTTCCGATTTCTTCTTCGCCTTCATAAATGAATTTAACATTGACTGGTAATGTACCTGTAGTTGCAAATAGTGCCTCAATCATTTTAAGGTGCATAAACACTTGCCCTTTATCATCACTAGCACCACGAGCAAATAACTTATTGTCGCGAATTGTAGGATCAAACGGCTCACTTTCCCATAAATTTAATGGATCTACAGGTTGTACATCATAATGACCATAAAAAAGAATAGTTGGTTTACCCTCAGCATGTAGCCAATCAGCGTAAACAACAGGGTGTCCAGCAGTTTGAGTGATGGAGATATTTTCAAGATTTAGCTTTTCAAACGCATTAGAAAGCCATTGTGCGGCATTTTGAATATCACCTTTATGCTCAGATAAAGAGCTAATACTAGGAATACGTAAAAATTCCATTAATTCATTCAAATGCTCCTCACGATGTTCTGCGAAGTAAGCATCTAGTTGCTGTAAATTTGTCATCTAACATCCCTCTTTCTAATTATTTCGATAATAGAAATAGTATAACATAATTTTCTTACAGGAATGAAAACGAGAAGAAGTAGAAGCACATCAGGTTTTTACAATAGCATTCACAGTATAGTAGTTGCCCTCAGAAAAGTATTCAGTTGGGGTATTTTTCATCAAACTTTATTAAAAGCTTTAGCGAGATATTTTATAATAAAGTAGAATGTTCTTCAGAGTAAACTCCGTAAGTGGATTAATGAAAAGGTAAACATAGGTTTACATTTATGATATTTCACTAATTTTACGCTTTTTTGAATCCATGAGAAAGGAATCATTATACATGTCTAAAATGGTTAATATGCTTTCTATATTATGGCTCCTCAAAACGAGGAAACAATTGACTGCTAAGGAGCTAGCAGAGGAATTAGAAATCAGTATTCGTACGGTGTACCGCTATATTGATGCATTGTGCGCAAGTGGAGTACCAATCATTTCAGATGCAGGACATAATGGTGGGTACAGTTTATTGAATGAGTTTACAAAGGCACCTTTATTTTTTAACCTGGATGAGCAAAAAGCACTTGTTCATGCTGCAAAATTTGCAATAGATGCAGGGTATCCCTTTAGTGAAACGTTAGATGAAGCAATTTCTAAGTTAAAAATGTATACAAATGAGGAACAATTAAATCATATCAATCGGCATTTAAGAGGATTTGAAGTCATCCATCCTACTATTGAATCGTCTTTGAAATCCAATCTTCAAGATTTGGAAATTGCTGTTGCCGAAAGTTATAGATTGGCTATTGTTTATCATAAAGATAGGGGGATTGAGCCACAATCACGTCACATAGATCCTTATGGTCTTGTTTATTGGAAAGGCAAGTGGTACACAGTTGCTTATTGCCATCTGCGCGAAGAAATTCGAAGTTTTCGAATTGATCGTATTCAATCATTATCCAGAACAGATGAAAAATTTGATAGGCCCTTGGGGTTTTCAGCACGTACTTTCTTTTTAAAGGGTCTTTTACCTGATTCAAGTCAGCTTGAAAAACTCATTTCTGTCCGTATCAAAGGCAATGCGCATGTGCTTGATGATTTATGTCAGCATTGGTTATTTAATCATGCTTTAATAGAACGAAAAAACGACCAAGCTCTTTTTAAGGTTGATAAAGAGTCTATTCATTGCTTTGTACCTTACTTTCTACTTACCTATGGTAAATCTATTACTATTTTGGAGCCAACTTTATTGCAAGAAAAATTGGCAACGATCAGCTTTGAGTTATTCAATCATTATCAAAATACTTCACTTCACTGACCGTACTTGTCAGTGAAGTTTTTTTATAATGTACATGTTCATAATAAAATTTTAGGAGGAATAAAAATTATGAAGGATTTGAAGTATCAATTTTATATTGCAGGTACACCAGAGGAAGTATGGAAGGTACTTATCTCTCCCGAGGGTACAAAACAAATTTATTATGGGTCCGTCATTAAATCTACATTTCAAGTGGGCGATCTCTTGGAGTATGTCGGTCCTGGAGTAGATGGAGATGAAACCGTGCATGTTTACGGGAATGTATTGGAATATGAACCAAATCAGTTACTTCGATTTACTCACTATCCTGGAAAGTCATATATAAAAGATGATTATGCATTAGAGTCACGAATTTCCTATTTTTTAGAACCTATTGGCTCATGCACGAAATTGACACTCATTCATGACCAGTGGAAAGAAGGCGATTCCACTTATGAAAACAGCGACAAGGCTTGGTGGATGATATTAAGTAATACAAAGACTTTAGTAGAAACAGGAAGTACTCTAGAATTTGGTGAGGGTTAATAATCCGTCACAAATGGGTTATCAGAAAGGGAGTAGTAGAGCGTAATTTCTTAACTAATTTGTATCTAAAGATTTATGTATCTCATTGATTGTGAAATAAACAATTTTAATTGTGTAAAAAACCTTAACCATGGTCTATAATTTTTCACATATTAAGCTGTACAATTATCGGGCACGAAACTGTAGAGAATAATCCATTTTGACTAAACTTTCTTCAAAGTGGATTATTCTTATATTTCAAGCTTAATTTTTATATAAATTACATTTCAGGCTCTTTCTCAGAAAGCTCATGAAGTAGCTTTTTAATATTTTCAATTAAGGGTGCCGGGGCTTTTTTTATTGATCCTGTATCGAACGGTGGTTGTGGATCATATTCCAATATTAATTGAACCCCTTTACTAAGATCCTCTCCAAATTCCCAGGCAACTAATTGAAGAGCCATGTCAATACCTGAGGAGATTCCAGCCGCTGTTACTATTTTGTCTTGGCGAACAACTCTTTCTTCTGTTGGAATTGCACCAAGCGATTGAAGAATGTCAAAAGAACCCCAGTGACTAGTTGCCACTACATCATTCAATAAACCAGCAGCACTTAAAATCAATGAACCATTGCATACAGATGTAGTCCATTTAGTAGTCTCGTGCATTTTACAAATCCAGTTTAATGTTTCTTCGTCATTCATTGGATTTTTGTAGTTAGGGGGACTACAGCCAGGAACGACAAGAATATCAGCAGATGTAATTTCCGAAAAGCTATAATCTGCATGTAAATAACCCATTTTAGAATCCAGCTTTACAATTCCTTTTTCCTTAGCAACAAATTAGGAATTGAGTTTTAGACCTCTTGATTCTTAGCTGAGTAGTATTGTAGGAGTATTTTTATTTGTTGAATGCTATGGAGCATGTGCTCATTATTTAAGGATAAACGACTTGCCATGATAGCACCCTCTAAAGTAGAAAATAAAAAAGAGGCTATAGAATAGGAATCTATATCTTCGCTAAATTCCTGTGAGCAAATTCCTTCCTCAATAATAGAGTGTATAAAATGTAATGTTTCGTTATGGGCTTTTGCAGCTAACTCATGAAGTTCTTGGAAGCCGTCATCACTTTCGATAGCTGTATTAAGAAGGGGGCAACCACCATCTACTGGAGGATTGTGAACAGCATCTTGATAAATTTCAAACATGGCTATTAATTTATCTGTAGCTGAAGCTTTAAATTGCGTTGCTTCAAAATAATGCTTCCAAATGATTTCCATGGAATAAACAAAAGAAGCAATAGCAATTTCATTTTTGTTCTCAAAACGTCTATAAATGGCTCCCTTTGGTAATCCAGTTGCATTCATAATATCCTGTATAGAGGTTAGATTGTAGCCTTGTTTATTAAATAATTTAAGTGAGGTTTGGATAATCAGATCACGAGTTATATCTTCCTTCATCATTTATTGTCCTCCGTTACACGCTAATAATAAAACAGTATAGCATAATGTAATCGGCAAATTTGATACTAATAAAGAGTTTCTACATGGTATCAATAAAATAAGATCTGATTTCTGACAGATTCCAGAATCAGACCTTATGTTCAATTAATGCGCTGTATAGCCACCATCTACAAGAAGAGTTGTGCCATTTACAAAGCTTGCATCATCACTAGCTAAAAATAGGACAGCTTTCGCTATTTCCTCTGGTTTACCTAATCTACCTTGCGGATGAAGTGATGCTAAATATTCTTTCTTTTGAGCATCTACTGCTGCAAGTAGGGGAGTGTCAATATATCCAGGGCAAACCGCATTGACGCGGATGCCTTCTTTCGCATAAGCAGTACAAAGATTTTGTGTTAAAAGCTTAACGCCACCTTTTGCAGAGGAGTAGGCTGTTGGATTTGGTAGAGCTACAAAGCTATGAATTGAGCCTGCATTGACGATGACACCGCCAGTTCCTTGTTTAAGGAATTGTTCAATGGCATATTTATCAGAAAGAAATACACCTGATAAATTAATATCAATGGTTCTTTTCCATTTTTCGTAGGATAGTTCATGTGCAGGAGCATCATCTGCAACGCCCGCATTGGCATACATAATATCGAGCTTACCGTATTTATTAACGGTTTCATTAACCAAGTTTATAATGTCTTCTTCTTTTGTTACATCGGATTTCACGAAAAGTGTATCATAGCCATTATGATTTAATTCTTCTGAGATACTTTGTCCACGATCTGAGAAATCCGCAATTACAACTTTGGCACCCTCTTCAACAAATAGGCGAACAGTCGCTTCACCAATACCACTTGCCCCACCTGTTACAATAGCTACTTTATCTTTTAGTTTCATAGTTAATCCCGTCCTTTATTCCGTAATAACCCGATTAGTGAATACTAATAAACAATGGGGATGGAGAAAACCCCCCACTGATTAAGTCTCACTTTATTTTGCTGTTGCTCCGCCATCAATGACGATTTCTGCACCTGTCGAAAAAGAAGATTCATCGGATGCTAAAAATAACACCATATTAGCAACTTCTTTTGCAAATAATAGTGCAGTCTCTTTACCGATTCCTGTACCTCCACCTGTGATAATGGCCACTTTATTTTCCATTCTCATAACAAGCACGCACCCTTCTCTAGCTTTATGATGACCTTTGGCAGTAAAAATATTCGCTAATTGCTAACGATACTTTCATCATACTCGTTTCATTTTGAAATACTATCCTATAAGATGCTGTATAATAAAGAGTGAATATCCTTCATTTATAGGGGGTATTTTAGACGAAGGAGAAAAATCAATGACGCATCCATTTCATTTATATGAGGAAATCACGTTTCAAGAATTCGTCTTGTTTATTAAAGTTCACAGCAAACAGATTGAAGAAAATATAAATAATTATCTCAATTTAGAGCCATCTATTTCAGATATAGATCGAAAAAGCACTACTATGCTGTTGGATTCGTTTATTCGACTATTAACACATATGAACATTGAGGATATAGATGGGGAATATGAAAGCTATTTAGATACATGGCTACAATCGCAGCTAGCGATTATCAATACCAGAAGCTTTAATCTGTTTCAATTAATTTTTGAAAAGGCGTTAATTACTTTTATGATTCAACATAAACATAGTCGAATGCATGCAATTTTCATGCTCTTACTATCGATTTTTACTTATCTTGTACAGAAATGTGAGGGGGAGAATAAGGCAACATATATGCCTTTAGAAGATGAAAAACTAAAAAATCTTTTATCATTGGATCATTTGAATAAGCTATTAATCCGTTCCTCTGGCTATCAAGATTTAGCCTATATTTTAAGAAAATGCGAGGAGTATTTTCAATATAAAAGATGTGTCTTTTATGCGTATGTGCCATGGTCCAATCAATTCTATGGAGCAATTGGTGCGGAGCTTCCGAAAGTACAGAGCATGAAAGGGCAGCTTACAGAACAGCATTCAGTTTTTGACTCCAAGAAGCCAATTTACTTAAAGAATCCTAAAAATTACGTTAAAGAGGAGCATATTAAATTATTTAACTTATCCTCCGTTATCTTTGTACCGATTGTTCATCAAGATCAATTATTTGGTTGGCTTACATTTGATCAACTAGGTGAGGAATTTGATTGCTCTAAAGAAGAGTTAGAGTTACTTGCCCAGGTGGGGAAACGTTTAGGCTTATTTTTATCACGAAAGGGTAAAAATAAGGAGGTTTCTTCCGAGCTACATTTAACAGAAAGGGAATCTATGATTTTAGGATTGCTGGCGGAAGGGTATGACAATAAAAAAATAGGTAGTTTATTGTTTTTAAGTGAGCATACCGTCAGAGATTATGTCAGTAGTTTAATGACAAAGTTAAAAGCAAAAAATCGTACGCAGGTTGTTGCCTCTGCTTTTCGCCTGGGGCTGTTAAATTAGATAAAGGTTGATAAAACGATGTTCTTTCATGCCGGTTATGCATATATCTTATCCTATAGCTCCCACTAGATTTACAAGTGTATTGTATGGTTTCTGCTGGTTTGTAACACTATCAATCGAAATATTTGTTACATGGAGACAACAAAATCAAGCCGAAACACTAAAAAAATTCCTCTCATTTTCAACACATTTTATTGGAATGTAGGGGCACAATTGATAAATGAAAAACTGCTCACCTGCTATTACGGTATGGCAGTTTCTTTTTTAGTTTATGAAATAACAGAAAAATAAAAATATTGATTTACACGAATACTATTGAAACTAACATAAAAAATAGGGAAGTGGTGCATGATAAAACGGTTATTTAGGGATAAGAAATATAGTAGTAAAACAATTTTTACGAATATTACAAGTGATAGTATCTAAGCTTACATGATTGTAATGAAATTGAAAGCCAATACGATAGAGTGTAATACATTATTTTGCGAGAATGTGTATAGAAGCAAGAACAAGAAGCGGAGGAATACACAATGAATGAAAAATTAGAAGGCGTATATGAGGAATTTAATCGTTACATATACCATTTATGTTTAAAACTTACTCGCAATAATGTAGAAGCTGAAGATTTAATGCAAGAAGTTTGGGTAAAAGTTGTTCGCTATGAAGATAGCGTGGCCGAAGTGGAGCATATTAAAGCTTGGCTTACTACAATTACGATGAATACATTTAGAGATCGCTATCGCAAAAAAGTGCGACGTAGTAAATATATGATGAACCAACCTGAAACATTAGACGTTCCGATTTTAGATTTGGTTCCCAACAATGATATTTCAACGGAAGAAAAAATTGAAAAAGATATCGTTACGAAATTAGTACAGGATAAAATGGAGCAATTAGATGGTATCTATCGAAAAACGTTATGGTATTTCTACATAGACCAATATTCACTTGCCGAAATCTCTACGATTATGAAAGTTTCCATTGGAACTGTGAAATCTCGTTTATTCCGTGCAAAGGCTCGTTTAAAAGAAATGCTAATGTCTGATGTGTCAATTGTAGAAGCGGTGCTGCCAGCATAATAGTATGAATTGGCCGCAAAGCGCAATTACTTAGACGGAAGTATTCGAACGGCTAAATGAAAAGGGATGCATTGCAAAATGATTTGCGATGCATCCTTTTTATATTTTATAAACTTGATAAAGGTCATTCCTGTCGGTTTGGATCAAACTCAAGTAAACATTTTGCGAAAATATCACGAAGTGTTTGAACCTCCTCAGCTGAGAGCATACCAAACATATTGGTGATAATTTCACTTACTTGCTGGCGGGATTCCTTTAAAATATTTTCGCCTTCCGAAGTGATCACTAATTGTGAGGCTCGTCTATCTGTTGCGTGTTGTGTTTTTTCAATAAAGCCAGCATTTATTAGCTTACTTGTTAACACAGTGACACCACCTGTCGTCACTTTTAACCGATCAGCAATGGCAGAAGGGCGCTTTGGACCCTCCTGCGATAAATAGTCTAAAATTAAAATATGGGATTTTGAAAAGCCGAGTACATTATGATTATTCCACTCGTTCGCCCACTTACGCTCAATGGAAAATACGACTTCAAACAACGAGGTAATGGCTTTCTGTTTTTCTTGATCCATATAGGTCATCTCCAAAACTGTTTTAACTTTCTTGTGCCAATCTTGTCATCGCATTTAATTCGTAAGCACGTACTTTACGTGGAATAAAACGACGGATGTCCATTTCATTGTACCCAACTTGAATACGTTTTTCATCAATTATGATTGGGCTACGTAGCATTCTTGGATGAGCTTGAATAATAGCAAATAGCTCTTGAATTGAAAGTTGGTCAATATCAATATTTAAATTTTTAAAATCATTTGAGTTTGTTGCGATAATTTCGTCTGTTCCATCCTCTGTCATGCTTAAAATTTCTTTGAACTCTGCAAGTGTCAGTGGATGTGAAGTAATACGTTTTTCTTTATATTCAATATTGTGATCTTTTAACCATTTAAGTGCTTTTCTGGATGAAGAACAGCTCGCCTGTGAGTAAATTGTAACTGTCATTCTTCATTCCTCGCTTTCTTTTTTAGATTATATTTTATAAATATCTTATTAGTAAGTTAAATAGTTTATACATATATCTTACTAGTAAGCTATATATAAATCAATAGTTAATTAAAAAAACTTCATAGAAAAATGCTATTTTTTCAACTACATTAAAGTATACGCAGAAGAGAACGAAAAGTTTCGTAAAATCAGCTTACAATGATGTAAGTTTATCCAATACTCATGTATGAAGAACATAGGATGTGGAGAGTAAATCTAATAGATGGAAAGAGAGTCTGATTTAGAGAAAGAGCTATAGTAGTTATTCCACTGATTATATTATGATGAAATATTGGCGTTTATGCATAAAAATATCTATTTATATTTTTGGAGAGTTGGAACTATGGGGAGAGCGGGGAGAAGGCTCGGGTAGAGGAAGGAGTTGCTCAGGCGAGTAGAGGAACCGCTCGGGTAGCTGAAGAAAGTGCTCAGGTAGTCAGAGTAACCGCTCGGGTAGTCGAAGAAAATGCTCGGGTAAGTGGAAGAACTGCTCAGACAGCCAAAAAAACCGCTCAGGTAACTGGAGGAATGGCTCAGATTAGCCAGAAAATCGCTTCTCAATCAAAAAAGAGGGCAGTCCCAAGTGATAGATTCATCACACTGGAACGGCCCCGATTAAATTAGCTTTGTTGTCCTGAAGTAAACCAATCTTGGACGTTCCATACTTTAGTTGCGAGACCTTCATAAAAATCAGGTTCATGGCTAACGAGTACGATTGTTCCTTTAAATTCCTTCATGGCACGTTTTAATTCGTCTTTTGCATCAACATCTAAGTGGTTTGTCGGTTCGTCAAATACTAGCCAGTTTGCTTCTTCCATCATCAGCTTACATAAGCGCACCTTTGCTTGCTCACCGCCAGATAAAGAGTTAAGAGGGCGCGTAATATGCTCCGTTTTTAGTCCCGCGCGTGCTAATGCTGCTCGTACTTGAGCTTGCTCCATTGAAGGGAAGGCATTCCAAACATCATCGATTGGCGTAATTTTATCAGCCTTTACTTCCTGTTCAAAGTAGGACGGATAAAGGTAATCCCCACGAACAACCTTTCCATCTAGTGGATTGATTTTACCAAGCATCGTTTTTAACAATGTAGATTTCCCAACGCCATTCATCCCAACAAGTGCGATTTTTTCGCCTCTCTCAATATTGAAAGTCAATGGGGGCAGTAATGGCTTTTCCTTGTCATAGCCAATCACTAGGTTTTCGGCCTCCACCACATAGCGGCTTGATGAACGTGCCTCTTTAAAGCTGAATTCAGGTTTTACTGCAGTTTCAGGACGATCAATACGTTCTAAACGATCAAGCTGTTTTGCGCGAGATTTTGCACGGCCTGTCGTTGAATAGCGCGCTTTATTTTTTGCGATGAAATCCTCTTGTTTCTTAATAAACTCTTGTTGCTTTTCATAAGCTTCAATATGCTGACGTTTATTAATTTCAGCAAGCTCTAGAAACTTTTCATAGGTTGCAGTATAGCGAGTTAATTTAGAAAATTCTAGCTGGAAAATCACGTCTACTGTTTCATTCATAAACTCTGTATCATGCGAAATTAATAAGAAAGCATGTGGATAATTCTTTAAATAGATTTTCAACCATGAAATATGTTCTTCATCTAGATAGTTTGTTGGCTCATCCAATAATAAAACTTTGGGCTTTTCTAATAAAAGCTTTGCTAGTAAAACCTTTGTACGTTGTCCGCCAGAAAGAGCAGCAACATCACGCTCTAATCCGATTGCGTCAAGACCTAGACCGCGTGCAACCTCTTCAATTTTCATATCAAGCGTATAGAAATCACCTGCGTCAAGAGCATCCTGTACCTCAGCCATTTGCTCTAATAACACCTCTAATTCCTCAGGTGTTGCGTCAGCCATTTTTCCAGTAATGTCATTCAGTTCTTCTTCTTTTTTATATAAAGGAAGAAAGGCATCGCGTAATACATCGCGCATAGTACGACCAGCCGTCAATACAGTATGTTGATCTAAATAACCATAATGAGTTCCCGGCAGCCATTCTACCTTGCCAGTATCGTGAATTGCTTGGCCTGTAATGATACCCATTAATGTAGATTTACCAACACCGTTTGCCCCTACAAGTCCAATATGATCCCCTTCTACTAAGCGAAAGGATACATCCTTAAAAAGAGTACGGTCACCGAATGAATGACCTAAATTTTCAACTGTTAATATTGCCATATATGTTCCTCCAACTAATTATCCTGTTTATATCTTAAAGTTCTGTTAATTGTTTATTTAACTCTGCTAGTTTTGCTTCCATATTCGCAAGGCGTTGCTCTGCTTTTGCCACCTGATCATTATGACCAGTGGATTCGAGTTTTTCAATATCGCCCTGTAAATTTATATAATCCATTTTTAGCTCTTTAATTTGGTATTCAATGTCGCTTTTTGTTGGCATGATGATTGCTCCTTTTACATATTTGTATTGCGAATGCGTATAAAAGCGATGGAGGCTTTTCCCATCCCCCACCGCTTATTTGTTAAAATCAATCGGGTACGTATCATGTTTGAAATCACAAATGCTATACCAGAATGCAATGGATAAACATAAGTGAAAAATTCTAATATATTGTATCATATTCACCTTCAAAGTAGCACTAAGTTGAAGCGATATTATGTCGATCGTAAGCGAAATCTAATAGCATGGAATGCAGTGTTTCATTATTACCGTCAAGATTTAGCTGTCGTTGTTTTTTGACAGCTCTTTCACTTCGAGCCTCATGTAATAGGAACTCCATAACAGCATTTTGAATTTGTGATTGCTTCATTTTACGACCAAGACCAAGATGAATAAAGCCGTTTTGCTCTCGAGGAAATGCATGTAGAAGCTCAGCCTCTGTCTGTGCAAGCGTAATACAAGGAACGCCATACGAGGCGACTTTATAAGGTGTGTAATTGGCATTACAAATCATAACATCGGTCTTTGGTAGTAGTTTTAGGAGTGCATTTTTGTCGCGAAGAATAGCTGTGTTGCGACGACTGAGCACCATCATCTGCAAATCCTCAATTGCATGTTGATAGCTATCATCAATCATCACGGTAATTTGTAGTGGAATTTGTAGCTGCGTTAAGTGTCGAAGAGTGCGGTAGGTAAGGTTATGCTCGTCCCCATCCTCAAAAGCAACAACGATATGGGGTGGGTCTTCAGGTGTTTTACTTTCTGGAATATCTTTGAAGTTCTGATATACTTCAGGTACTGCGAAAACAAAGCTACCGCCTATATAATGTGATGGTAAGTAATCTTTCACTTCTTGATAGAGTGCTAGTAAAACACAGTCACAGGCTTGACCACCATCACCGAAATCGTCAAAGTGAAGTATAGTCTTGCAGAATGGACGTAAATTCTCTACTTGCCAGCTTTCAGAGTTACGACCATCCCTTACAATTAAATCAGGTTGTAGTTCCTTTATTTGTTTTGGTAGTTCATCAAAATGGTCGAATAGAATTGGCGAAAGGTTTTCATGCATTAAAATTTGAATCCCATCATTTGAAGGGGTTTTTACAAATATCAAAATTTTTTCATTTGTAAATAGCTTGGCTAACGTTGCAACCCGTTCAAAAGGATACAGCCCTTTATCAATACAGCTTTCAATAATGAAAACAATCGTCTTTTTCAGCTCTGTTGCTTGAGTTTCGTTTTGCAAATGTATCCCATCCTTTCATCTGTCTATTTAAATTATGGTGAATAATGGGCAAGTATGTGTAAAAATTAGGATTAGATTATTTGGAATATGAAACTCTTTCAATCTGATAACCTTTGATAAAGCCTGTACTGTTAAAAGTTTGTGATAAAAAACACTTCTTTTACCGATAAATAAAGTAGATAGCTTAATAGTATTGTTTTGTTAGGTATACGAATGTGAAGGGGGTACATCCAATGGGAATGCGTGCAGCAATTGTTGTAGGGGCTACAGGTTTAACTGGTACCTCACTTGTGGAACAATTATGTGAAAATGATGAATATGTTTCAGTTTTGGTTATTGCTCGAAGAAAGCCCATGTTTACGCATCCAAAGCTTGAAGTGAAAATCCGTGATTTTGATACTTTAGAAGAAAAGGATATAGAATTTGCGCATGAATTGTATTGTTGTTTAGGGACAACGATAAAAAAAGCGGGTTCTCGTGAAATGTTCGAAAAAGTTGATTTTGAATATCCACTTGCTATCGCCTCATTAGCAAAAAAACGTGGTATCCCACATATGCTTGTGATTACAGCGATGGGGGCAAATGAGAGTTCTCCATTTTACTATAATCGTGTAAAGGGGAAGCTAGAGCATGATCTTATAGAGCTAGGCTTACAGAGACTTTCAATAATACGCCCATCATTATTAGTGGGTGAGCGAGAGGAATTTCGCTTGGGTGAAAAGGCAGGAGAGAAAATGTTAAAGGTGGCCAAACCTCTATTAGTGGGGCCACTTAAACGTTCGAGGGCAATTGATGCCTCACAGGTTGCAAAAGCGATGATCGTTATTGCACTACATGGTAAGAAGCAGCCTGTTTCGATTTATCAATCTCAAGAGCTAGCGAAGTTAGATTTCCCAGAAATAAAGGAAGAGGATGTTTCGCGGGAGAATTTATTTAATTGGGAAAAGCGCAAATTATCTTCTGAAATTGATGAAGGCGATAAAGTAAACCGAGAGGTCATTATAAATCGGGATAAATATAAAATTGAGGAAACCGTTGTAGATAAGGAAGTTAATTTTCATCATCGAGAGGATGAATAAAAAATGCTCTCTCAACAAAACGAGGGCACTGAAAAAGTCGATTTGCACCACTTTTTTCTGGCAAATCGACTTTTTCAAGTTTTTAATTCTAACAAAAGAGAGATTTCTAAATAAAAAAGCCCTTTTTAGTTTTTTAGTGCCCCTCAATAAAACGAGGGAATTGTGTTCCGCCTAAAGACTGAATTTACGTTTTTCACTATTGCTCTGCTTTTCGAGCATCTATTCATTTGTTACAATATTATTGTAGAAGATGACTGTGGAGGCAAAGTGAAAATGAAAATTTTACTCGTTGATGGCACAATGTTTGGTCGTAAAACAGGTGCTATTTTAGAGCAGGTGGAGCAGTATATTAAGGAATTAAATGCTAGTTTCGATTTAGAAATTATGCATTTTAGTCAATATAAGCATCAAATTGTTGACGGGTCACCGTTAAATGATGATATGAAGAACATGATTCAGAAATTCGAGGAAGCGGATGCGTATATTATTGCCACACCCATTTTCCAAGCATCGATTCCAGGTGTTTTGAAAAATGCTTTTGATTTCTTACATCCGAAAACAATGCGCTATAAGCCAGTGTCAATCGTAGCAAATGGTGGTACCTATCAACACCATTTAGTAGTAGAAAATCAATTAAAGCCGATTTTAGACTACTTCCGTGCACTTGTTACACCTAACTATGTGTACACGCATACATCTCATTTTGATGCAGACAATCATATTGTAGATGAAGATGTTCATAATCGTTTGCGTGAGCTAGCTCGTGTATTTGTTCAGTATTGTGAAATGAGCAAAACATTGCCAAAGGAAACGATTGATCAACATTAAGATTTAAGCTTTATCCCTTGTATGGTGGAAGAAAATCACTATGCAGGGGATTTTTCTTTTTAAGTATCCTTTTTCATTGTGATAAAATAGGATTTTAGCAATCGGAAAGGAGGGCTGCTCATGCAGGACATCGCTTTACTAGAAAAGCAACGCTGTAATCTTATTTTGACCAATAAGGCCAAGGAAGCGGTAGAGGAATGCTCGGCAAATGAGCATGCCTTTTTTGCGTTACAAAAATCTTTTACAGTGTACATAGAAAAGCGTAAAGCTAAAACGATAGGCGAAACGTTTTTATCCGTTTATTTTAATGCAGAGCATAATGAAAAACTAAACGAAGTTCTAGCAAAAAAAACAGCCATTATGGATTGTGTGCTAAAGGTAGAGGGTCTGTTAGCTACAAATATTCGTTTTGTTCATATGCATGGTCCGATTAATACCAATCGACGCTTACCAGCAGCATTACAATTTATCACAAAGCCTAATAATGGTGCGGGTATTCCTCTTGAGCTTCATACAAAGATTAGAGAGCTGCCGATAGCTGAGGAACGTACAGAATATGTGAAAAAGCGTATTTCGAGCTGGGAAGGCTATTTAAAAATTCAAGAACGTGATGCGACTATTGATGATATTCATACAGAGTTTAAGCAAAGCTATTTTAATGAAGATTTTTCAAGGCTTACAATTGTATGTCCATATATAAAGTCTAAGGAATGGAAGAAGCTTGAAGGTTTAAGTGTTAGCATTCAAGGAGTTCGTGGTGAAATTGGACAAGTACTAAAAACAAATGCAGGGAAACAGACTGTAGAAATTGACCTGAAGCCTTTTGTACAGGATTTGGCTCGTAAAGATCAGCTGCATTTACGTTCTAAACAGGCAAGCTTTAGTAATTTTGCTACATTGAGTCAGATTAGACGATTACGTAATGGTTTTACAAAGCTAGAAAAGGGTGAGGCCGTTAATCCTCATTTAGAAACAATCTTATTTGAAAGACGCCCAACTGTTCGAGCTTCAAAGCTACGTGAGGATATTGTTTTTCATAATCATTTGAATGAATATCAGCAGCGAGCCGTCCTAGGGGCATTATCTGTTGAAGATTTGTACGTAATTCAAGGACCTCCTGGAACGGGAAAGACAACTGTTATTTCAGAGATTTGTCAGCAAAATGTCAAGGCTGGATTAAAAACACTTGTTGCTTCTCAATCTAATTTAGCGGTTGATAATGCATTAGGACGCCTTCTCTCCAATCAGGAAATTCGAATTTTACGCTATGGTAGAACAGAAAGCATTGAAGAAGAAGGTAAAAAATTTATTGAGGAAAATGTTGCTCTTCACTGGCGTGAGCAAACTCTCGCAGCGATTAAAGAGGAAATTTCAGCCTTTACTGAGCGTGAACAAGAGCTAAAAGCAGACATTAACAAGGCTAACGAAGAGCAGATCAAACTTAAGGCATGGCTTGAGGACCTGACAAAAGAGATAGCGGCAAAAGAGCAGGCAGCTATAGATGAGCCCGTTTTACAGCAGGCGATTCAAGCTTTAAAAAAAGAATTAAAGGCTACAAAAGCTGAGCAGCAGGAGTGTGAGGCGCAAAAAGAGCACTATGAAAAACAACTGGCACAAATTGAGCCTACTGTAAAGTCGCTTGAGCAGGTTCTTATTGAAAATCCATCAGCTGAGCAGCTGCAAAATGTGATTCAGGAGACTACTAAAAAGATTGAGCAACTAGAAGCCGCTGCCCAATATAAGGAGCTACAGGAGCAAAAGCAACAGTTAGCTTTCCAGTTTAAGGATATCCAAGTGAAATATGAGGAAGAAAGCAATCGACTGCATTTAATGAAGGACGCACAAAAATATATTGGTACTTTACTTTCCTATGAGCGAATTCAGCGATTTTTACAGCATTATCAAATACAACCATCCTATGTACTAACACAGCAAATTGAAAGGGTTCAGCATTTAGAGGATGCTAAAGATGTAAATGCATGGGCAACGATTAATACGCGTCTACAAAAGGCCATTGCTAAGCTTGAGTCATTGCTTGCAGATGATGCGAGAGAACGCGCCCTTGCTAAAAGTAGAGTACAGCCAGTTCAGTCGTTTTCATTACAAAATCTAACAGGTGTCTTTGCACAGCTCAATCAAGCCTTTCAAGATGGGCAATCACCATCAACTGAGCAGCTTGAAAGCTATTTGCTGGGGCTGTATATGCGTCGTGATTTTGTCTGGCAAAAAGGTGTTGCCCTCAAACAGCAACAGCAGCATAAAGATCAAGAATTTGAATTGCTGCGTAAAAATATTAGCTCTTTAATTCATCAAGAATGTGCCATTACGAGCTTTGACGTTCAAAGCTTACAGAGACAATTGCAGCCATTTATACAGCATACAGAACGACTACAGCAGCTAGCTGAGACATTCCAAATAGATGTTGAACCAGAGGAATCTGTAGAGCAGTTGAAAATGCTTGTATCACAATCAAAATTTGCCCTTCAGACCACACAAAAGCAGCTAGAAGCAGTTGTGCAGGCAAATGTACAGCTCCTGCCAAAGAAAGCGGTACTTCAAACAGCGAAAACTAGCTTACAAGAAGTTGAACAGCAGCTTTCACAAATAGACGAAAGTCTAAAGGAAATAAATATTGCTGGATTAAAGAAGGAAAAGCAACTCACAGCTTGCACTAAGCTCCTGCAATCAACACCAGAACGCACGTATGAGGAAGTAGAAGAAGCGATTAAATCATCTCAAACAGCTTTAGAGGAAATGCAACGTAAGGAACAGCAGCTACCTTTAAGGAAAAAATTACAGGAGCAATGGCGTGACAAGCTACAAAACGCTACTGAATATGATTTAGATGAGATTCGTAAATTATATGTACGTCATGCTAATGTTATTGGTACAACATGCGTTGCTTCGGCAAGTAAGGAGTTTATGGAAAACTATCCTACATTTGATGTAGTTATAATTGATGAAGTATCCAAAGCAACACCCCCAGAGCTCTTATTACCAATGCTAAAGGGGAAGAAGATTATCTTAGTGGGCGATCATCATCAGCTACCGCCATTACTTGGAGATGATACGTTAGAGGAAACCTTAAAGACGATGCTGGATGAAAATCCAAACTTTGAGGGTGCACAGGAATTAAAGAACTTGCTGCGTGAATCCTTATTTGAACGTTTATTTAATAATCTGCCTCATAGTCATAAGCAAATGCTTGCATTGCAGTACCGTATGCATGAAAAAATCATGCATAGTATTACACCGTTTTATGCGAAGGAAGAGAATGGCTTACAATGTGGTTTACCAGATTCCGATGCTGCACGCGACCATTGCTTAGAAGGTCAGTTTGTTAACCGAGATGACCATTTGTTGTGGATTGATATTCCTACTGAAAAACCTTATCTGGAGGAGCAGGTAAAGGGAGGAACGAGTCGTTACAATGAGGGTGAATTACAAACTATTCGACGTATTTTAATAGATTTAAATAATGCTGTTATCGCAGCAAAAGAGGCTGGTCGAATGCCACAAGATGCACAAAAAAGTGTTGGTGTCATTAGCTTCTATGGTGAGCAGGTTAAGAGAATAAATCGTCTTCTTCAGCAGGAATTACAGTTACCCCATCTCCAATTTAGAACAGGAACTGTCGATAAGTTCCAAGGGATGGAGATGGACGTCATATTAGTTAGTATGGTCCGTAATACCCCTAAAGGAGGAGATATTGGCTTTGCAAGAGATTATCGCCGTTTAAATGTCGCCTTATCTCGTGCGCGAGAACTATTACTACTTGTTGGAAGTGCTGAGATGTTTGCAAAACGTGCCAAGCATCAGGATACACAAGAAATGTATAGCAATCTCTTAAATACAGTAAAATCCTATAATGGCTTGCGTAATCATGAAGGACAGGTGATGTAGATTTGTCAAAATTACAGCAACGCTTAATGCGCGAACTTCAACAAAATCGAACGATTAAAATTGTTAAAACGGCTGAATGGTGTATTCCAATACGCACGGTAGAGGTGACATATGAACCTGTACGGCGTTCAACAATGGATGTTTTAATGACGATGCTGTTAATTAGCATACAGGAAGCGAATTTTAGTAGTGCACAGGAGCTAAGTGAGCTGTTACTGGTAGATCCTTTATTCATAGAGGATTTAGTGTTATTAATGTCTAGAGTAAGTCTAATTGAGAAACAGGAAGGCTTTTATCAATTAACCTCTAAAGGACAGCAGCAGCTAGAGCGTGGAATTTTTGAGGAGGAGCTAGAGCTGGAGATGGCTACCCTATATTATAGTCCATGTCATCTCGCATTTCTTACAGTTGACGTGAATCATATGGAAGAATACGAAGAGCTACCAGAGCTATATCGCTATGTGGATAAAGAGGCAGAGCAGCAGGAGCATTTTGAAGAAGCTACATTAATAGCTGCACTTCAGCAAGAGGATGACGAAGAAGCTGGCCTCTCTCAAAAAATAATCTCAAAAATTGTTCAAGCAGACGCAAAGCAAATTAATGATATTCCATGCCTTGAATTTGTTCTTTATGATAAAGAGCAGGATATTCTGTTTGCGCGTGTTTGGAACACCCTATTACATCAATGGGATCAACACCTTGAACAACAGCTCACAGAAAAAGAACAACTGCGATGGCGTGAACAATATTTATAAGGCAAAAACGAACGTGATTAGCGTTCGTTTTTTTTTGCATTTAGAAGAAGCTGGGCGATAACTGAAAAAATAAGGTGATAAATTGAAAAAATGTTTCGATATATCGATGAGTCTGCATATATTACTACAAATAAAAGGAGGGGACATATGTTTACGATTAGTTTATGTATGATTGTTAGAAACGAAGAATGTATTATTGAAAGATGCCTAGATTCTGTTCAGCATGTAGTGGATGAAATCAATATTATTGATACGGGATCGACTGATCGTACAAAAGATATCGTCCAAAACTATACCTCACGTATTTACGATTTTATATGGTGTGATGATTTTGCAAAGGTACGAAACTTTTCCTTTCAGCAGGCAACGAAAGATTATATCCTGTGGCTTGATGCAGATGATGTGATAACAAGTGAACATCAACAAAGGCTACTTCAGCTTAAACATTCTTTGTATCCTAATGTTGATGCTGTTTCTATGGATTATGATATAACACTAGATGCAGATGGCTGTGTAGAGTCACGTGAAAAAAGATATCGTCTTGTAAAACGACTGTGTCATTTTCAGTGGCATGGTGCTGTCCACGAATATTTAGAAGTATCAGGCCAGCTTTATCATAGTAATATAGCGGTGACACATTTACCTTTAACAAGAGATGCTCATCGTAATATTCGTATTTATGAGCGTTTAAAGAAAGACGGGCATTCATTTTCAGCTAGGGATACATTCCATTATGCCAATGAATTAAAAAATCATCAGCGTTTTTTAGAAGCTATTAATCAATATCATGGCTTCCTAGATTTTGTAACAGGCTCTGCTGATGATAAAATTCAGGCTTGCTTAAATTTAGCGGATTGCTATCAGGAGCTACATGATGTCAAACAAGCGAATCAAGTTATATTGCAATCATTATTGTATGATCGACCAAGACCAGAAACATGCTGCCGAATGGGTCTATTTTTTATGGATCAATTTAAAAATAAAGAGGCGATTTACTGGTACTCACAAGCTTTACAGCAGTCTTCGGAACAGCTATTTAGTATTCATAAGCCTGCATTTTCTACATGGCTTCCACATTTACAGTTAAGCCTGCTCTACAATCGTTTGCGTCTCTACGAAAATGCCCATCAACATAATGAAGCAGCCCGTCAATACAAACCGAATGACTCACGTATACTTGAGAATCGAAAATACTTGCTAAAGCAGTTAAAAAAATAATGAATTGAGATGACTTTAAGGGAAAGGAACTTCAATAAAATGAACATAAATACCATGACCAATTAACACTGAAATAATAACAACAACGGTCATAAAAATCACATTTCGAGGTCTGAAATTTCGTGCCTCCATCTGATTCAACTCCTTTTTAATTTGAAGAGTATTCTGTCAATTCAACATATGTTTGGAGAGTTAGAGTATGCAATATTTTTTGATGCAGAGAAAAGGACAAATTCATATGAGTGAATGTGCACTTAAATCACAAAAAAACTGAATATGTAAAGCTCTTGTGCTATATTAAACACAATGATTGACGAAAGGATGTTTACAATTTGGCTAAAAGTTTAGTACTAGCAGAAAAACCTTCAGTAGCACGCGATATAGCGAATGTACTGAAGTGTCATAAAAAAGGGAGCGGATTTTTAGAGGGAGATAAATATATAGTAACTTGGGCACTTGGTCATTTAGTAACACTAGCAGATCCAGAAAGCTACGATGTGAAATATAAAACATGGAATTTGGAAGATTTACCAATGCTGCCTGAACGTCTTCGCTTAACAGTAATTAAGCAATCAGGAAAGCAATATAATGCAGTAAAATCACAATTAAATCGTAGTGATGTAAAAGAAATTATTATTGCAACAGATGCTGGACGCGAAGGTGAATTAGTAGCGCGCTGGATTATTGCAAAAGCAAATGTGAAAAAGCCAATGAAACGACTATGGATTTCATCTGTCACAGATAAAGCCATTAAAGAGGGATTTGCGAATTTAAAGCCGGGTAACAACTATGATAATTTATATGCTGCTGCTGTTGCCCGTTCAGAAGCTGATTGGTACATTGGCTTAAATGCAACGCGTGCATTGACTACAAGATTTAATGCACAGTTAAACTGTGGTCGTGTGCAAACCCCAACTGTGGCAATTATTGCTACGCGTGAAGATGAAATTAAAAACTTCAAGCCACAAACCTATTATGGTATTGAAGCACAAACAGATTCCTTAAAGCTTACATGGCAAGACGCAAATGGCAATTCACGTAGCTTTAATAAAGAAAAAATAGACGTTATTGTCAAAGCATTGGGCAGCCAGGATGCAAAGATTGTTTCACTTGACCGCAAGCCTAAAAAATCATTTGCCCCCGGTCTTTATGATTTAACAGAATTACAACGTGATGCCAATAAATTTTTTGGCTATTCGGCAAAAGAAACGTTAAATATTATGCAAAAGCTCTATGAATCTCATAAAGTACTAACATATCCTCGTACAGATTCGCGTTATTTATCATCTGATATTGTAGGCACATTACCTGAGCGTCTCAAAGCATGTGGTATTGGCGAATATCGTTCATTAACAAATAAAATCTTAACAAAGCCAATTAAAGCGAATAAATCGTTTGTAGATGATAGTAAAGTTTCTGATCATCATGCCATCATTCCAACTGAAGGCTATGTGAATATATCTGCATTTAATGATAAAGAACGTAAAATTTATGATTTAGTGGTAAAGAGATTTTTAGCTGTCTTATTCCCAGCACATGAATATGAGCAGTTAACAGTGCAAGCTCAAATCGGTAATGAAAAATTTATAGCTAAAGGGAAAACAGTAATAAATGCTGGTTGGAAAGAGGTTTATCAAAATCGATTTGATGATGATGAATCCACTGATGATGTAAAGGAGCAACTGCTTCCGCGTTTAGAGCAAGGACAAGTAATAAAAACAAAGCTAATTGCCCAAACATCAGGTCAAACTAAGCCACCTGCACGCTTTACAGAGGCAACCTTACTATCGGCTATGGAAAATCCCACGAAGTATATGGATACCAATGATAAGAAGCTTGCAGATACGTTAAAATCGACAGGTGGACTAGGAACAGTTGCTACACGTGCAGATATAATTGACAAGCTTTTCAACTCTTTCTTAATTGAAAAACGTGGAGGTAAAGATATTTATATCACCTCTAAGGGACTTCAGCTCCTGGACATAGTGCCAGAAGAATTGCGTTCTCCTACTACGACAGCCGAGTGGGAACAAAAGCTTGAGTTAATCGCAAAAGGAAAACTGAAAAAAGATGCGTTCATTCATGAAATGAAAGAACATACAAAAGAAATTGTAGCTGAAATAAAAGGCAGTGCTAAAAAATATAAGCACGATAATATTTCAACAAAATCCTGTCCTGATTGTGGTAAGCCAATGCTAGAGGTTAATGGTAAAAAAGGCAAGATGCTTGTATGCCAAGATCGAGAATGTGGCCACCGTAAAAATGTATCACGTGTCACAAACGCACGATGCCCGCAATGTAAGAAAAAGCTAGAGCTTCGTGGTGAAGGAGAAGGGCAAATCTTTGTATGTAAATGTGGATATCGTGAAAAATTATCAGCATTTGAAGCCCGTCGTAAAAAAGAAGGCGGCGGAAAAGTTGATAAGCGCAGTGTGCAGAAATACTTGAAGCAGCAAGAGAAAGAGGCTGAGCCGATTAATAATGCATTTGCAGATTTGTTAAAGGGTTTAAAATTAGACGAATAACTCTAGAAAGCAGCAGTTTGTGTTAAACAGCTGCTTTCATGTTGTTGAAATACTATTATATCAATGACATTAAGATGACAAATTAAAAAGTATAGCTCTTTTTCGTAACGAGGGGTTGATCTCCGTTCCGACTGAGTGCTTTCCTGGGGGCGTCCGATGAGCCGCTTGGGGCAACAGGAGGTTGGTCATGAAGGCGTTGTCACAGGACGTGACGATTTTAGCCTTCGTTCCCCTAATCTGCTCGCTCCAGGGTCTCATCTGTGACGCTGAATCCCCGAGGAGTCACTCAGTCTACACTCCAATCAACCATTGCTCATCGTATTTTCTATTGGCATTTCACATAAATGTGTAGTGATAAATTGAAGTCTTAGCCATCACTATTTTGTGCAAAAAAGAAGCTTTGATAACATTTTTCTATGCGAAAGAAGAGCAGTACTTTATGTAAAGTGACAAAGTAGTTTTATGCATGAAATGTAGGTTAATAGCTGTAGAATTGTACCAATATTCTATCCGTTTAATGTTGGAGAGTAACATGCTTTTACTTTTCTTTTGAAGGAAGAAAATATTTAAAATTCTACACTATTGCTGATTGGAGTGCAAGGCTACTCGACTCCCGTGGGATAGCGAGACAGACGAGAAACTGAGGCCAACACGATGTTGGTCACGAAGGCGTTGTTGCTGTCGCTACGCTTTCGCACAGATAAATTGTCACAGGACGTGACGCATTTAGTCTTCGTTCCTCCAGCGCAGGAAGCGGCTCGTCGCTCGCCCACAGGAAGCCTTGTTCTGCGCGAAAGCGAAGCGTCAGCGGCAAAGCGAGTAGCCTGGAACGGAAATCACCTTCATTTTGACTAAATATTCACAAAAAGTCCCTTGACTATTTAATTTTTCAACACTATGAAAGCAGCAGTTTGTGTTAAACTGCTGCTTTTTCTATTTCCTCATTTCACACCTTTGAAAAATAAGAGAGCAACATTTTAAACATTGTTCCGTGTTAAGATTCTGTCTGTACTAGAGGACCATCAAAATGAAGCCAATTTAAAAATTGTAAACCTCTACTACTATTTTAAACTGGGAGATGAGTGTATGGGTAAATTAGTTGGCAAAATTGCTCTTGTGACTGGAGCGAGTCGAGGAATAGGACGTAGTATTGCATTGCGTTTGGCTCAAGAGGGTGCATTTGTAGCAGTGCATTATGGAAAAGGGCAAATGGAAGCGGGAGCAGTTGTTCGTCAGATTGAGCAAGTTGGTGGAAGGGCCTGTGCCATTGGTGCAGATTTGAGTACACTTGAGGGTATTCATGATTTATTTACGAAGTTAGATAATCGTGTTTTAGAGCATTCCGGCAGTAATCAAATTGATATTCTAGTTAACAATGCCGGAATTGGGCAAATTGTCACTTTAGAGGAGACAACAGAAGAATCCTTTGAAGAGGTTATGAAAATAAACGTCAAGGCACCACTTTTTGTTACGAAGCAAGCTTTACCACGCTTAAAAGATGGGGGAAGTATTATTAATATCTCTTCGTTTGTAACCCGTGTAGCATCACCAAGTGTATTCGCCTATAGTATGTCTAAAGGAGCCATTGACACATTGACTCGTCTTTTAGCTAAGCAATTGGGGAGCCGTCATATTACCGTCAATGCCATTCAGCCTGGGATTATTAACACAGAGATGAATGCTGAAACTTTGCAACATCCTGATGGACAAAAATATGCGGCTGATCTTTCAATTTTCAATAGATGGGGAGAGCCTGAAGATGTGGCAGATATTGTAGCATTTTTAGCATCATCGGACAGCCGTTGGATAACTGGTCAATTACTTGATGCCAGTGGTGGATCTCATTTATAGAATACATTTTGTTGAAGCAATTTAATAAGAGCAGCCCTGTAAAAGTTCGTAGTTACAGGGCTTTTTAACTTTGTGTAAGCACAAAGCCGATTCCAGACACAATTATGCCGAGGTATAATTAATTTTAAGCTTAAAATTAATTATAAAAACAGAAATTTCAGAAAATATATTGAATTACGAAAAAAATTGTGATAGTCTATGTAACATGTAAAATGAAGTTTAAACTTCAAAAATAAATAAAAAAAGGATGTACTTCTTTGAGAGATGATCGAACAATTCAACAAGTCATTCAAGATAAATTTCAAGAGCTTTCTAAAAGCCAACAAAAGGTAGCAACTTTTATTCTGAAAAATTTGCAGACAGTTGGTGTTCATTCGGCAGCATATGTTGGTGAGAAAGCAGGTGTCAGTGAAACAACGGTCATACGCTTTTGCTATGCGATAGGACTTTCTGGTTATGCGCAGTTACAGCGAGAAATAACCATGCATTTATTCAATGAAGGGAAAACAAGTAGCTTGCAAAACTATTTACATTCAAAGCAGGTACTTTTCGAAAACCCTCGTTTTTATGAGAAAACGATGGAGAAGGATGCATCACATATTTTACAGGTGGTAAAGGGCATTAATGAGGAAGATTTTAATAAAGCTTCAAAGCTACTGCATACAAAGAAGAAAATCTATATTGCTGGTAATGGCTCCTCCTATTTAGCTGCACAATGGCTACACTTTACACTAAATCTTTTAAGACCAAATGTTATGCTATTAAACTTCGAAACGAGTGAGGTTATTCGTGCTATACAAGATATTGATGAGGAAAGTGTTGTCATAATTTTATCGTTCCATCGTTATTTTAAAGAACCGATTCAATTTGCAGCTGAAATACAAGAAAAAAATTGTGAGATTATTGGTATTACAGATGCTCAAATTGCACCTATTACACAATATTCAACGATTACTTTTGTTAACGAACAGCAAGAGATGTCAACAATTGATGCAATGCCTGCCCTGATATCATTCTTGAATACATTAATTGCAGGGATGACGGCACATGATCATGACTATTATGAAAATCAGCGCGTAAAATATGATGATTTCCAAAATAGCTTTTTAGCAAATCGATGGAGTTGAATAACATGAATCAAGTTTTACAAAATCTACAGCCTCGTTTGGCTGATATATTTACACATCTTCATGAGCATCCAGAAATAAGCTGGCAAGAGCATGAAACGACACAATATATTGCTGAATTATTAAGAGAGGCACAGATGGAGCCCCATTTGTTCGCTGATATGACAGGACTTTATGTTGATATTGGGAAAGGGGAACCCAAAGTAGGCTTTCGTACGGACATAGATGCGCTTTGGCAGGAGGTGGATGGTGTCTTTAAGGCTAATCATTCTTGTGGACATGATGGTCATATGACGATGGCTATTGGGACGGCACTTCTTTTAAAGGATATGGAGCATTTACTTTCCGGGGCGGTTCGTATTTTATTTCAGCCTGCTGAAGAAAAGGCGCAGGGTGCTCGTGCAATAGTCGAGAAGGGTCTTATTGATAACCTAGAATATTTATTTGGTGTTCATGTTCGACCGCTAAAGGAGCTAGTCGATGGGACATATGCACCTGCATTATATCATGGTGCTGCAAAACTCTTTTCGGGATCAATTATAGGGGAGGAGGCGCATGGTGCACGTCCAGAGCTAGGGATAAATGCTATTGAGGTTGGCGCAGCTATTGTAGAGGGTTTACAAAAAATTTGGACAGACCCCAATGTTTCAGCTTCTGTCAAAATGACACAATTTAATGCAGGAGGCTCTTCCACCAATATTATTCCAGGAAAAGCAACCTTTAGCATTGATGCCCGAGCCCAAACGAATGAGGTAATGCAAGTTATTACAGAGGGAGTAGAACGAGTAAGGACATCTGTAGAGGCAATGTATGGCGCAAAAATTGACGTAAATGTTGATGCACATATAGTTGCTGCATTAGTTCACGATGAGGCACTTCAGCATATGAACGCCGCAATCATTGATGTGGTTGGTGAGAAAGCTTGTGCTCCACCTGTTGTGACACCTGGAGGAGAGGATTTTCATTTTTATACGTTTGAGCGGCCACTTCTAAAAGCTACAATGCTTGGTTTAGGCTGTGGTGTAACACCAGGGCTTCATCATCCCAAAATGACTTTTAATCAAGATAGACTTCTTACTGGTGTAAATATTATTACAAGAGCCATTTTACGTGCGCTTTAGCAGCTTTACTACCCAATGAATACGGGATACAAGAGAGAAAGAAGAGAGAGCCATGATTGATATAAAAGAAATAAAAACAATCGATCAATTGGAGAATGTTCAACAACTAGAATATGAGGTATGGGAGATGCCGCCCATACCCCTCCATCAAACTTTAACAGCGGTGAAGAATGGAGGAATTGTTATTGGTGCTTATGATGGAGAGCATTTAGTTGGATTTAGCTATGGGTTTTCAGGATTTCGAGAGGGAAAAAGCTTTTTATGCTCCCATATGTTGGGGATTGATAAAAACTATCGTTCACAGGGAATAGGTGAAAAATTAAAGCATGCTCAGCGATTGATTGCGATTGAGCGAGGCTATGATTTAATGGTGTGGACCTTTGATCCTTTAGAAACACGTAATGCCTATTTAAATCTGTCAAAATTAAAGGGGATTTGTAGCACATATATCGAAAATTGCTATGGTGAAATGCAGGATGGTTTAAATAAAGGGCTACCCTCCGATCGTTTTGAGGTAAGCTGGCATTTAACATCTGACTATGTGATGCAGGATATCGAAATTGAAGTGACAAATCCAGTCCCTGTGGCAAGCTGTAGCCTAAATGAGCAAGGATTTCCGTGTTTAAAAATAACTGAAAATTTGAAATATAACAAAGACTTTTATGTGTTGCCTGTACCAAAGGATTTTCAAGCATTGAAAGTAAAAAATCCCGATTTAGCATTAGATTGGCGTTTTAAAACAAGACATATTTTACAGCAGCTATTTGCACATGGATATGCTGTTGTGAAATTACAGCAGCAAGAAAAATACAATGAATATGTGCTGGTAAAAAAAGTAGCTTTATCGCTAGAAGGAGAAAAATAATGAAAATTACAGAAATTACAATTCGACAACTCAAAATGAAATTAAAAGCACCATTTACAACTAGCTTTGGTACATTTCATGATAAAGACTTTTTAGTGCTAGAGGCAAAAGATGAATCTGGAATCATTGGCTGGGGAGAATCTGTTGCCTTCCGCTCTCCTTGGTACAATGAAGAAACGCTGCAAACAAACTGGCATATGTTAGAAGATTTCCTCGTACCTCTTCTATTGAATAAAGACATTCAGCATCCAGATGAAGTAAATGAATTATTTAAGCCTATCCGCAAAAATAATATGGCGAAATCAACGATTGAAGGGGCGATTTGGGATATTTATGCACAGCAGACGAAGCAATCATTGGCAGCAGCACTAGGGGGCCAAAAAGACAAAATTGAAGTAGGAATCAGTATTGGCATCCAGAGTTCAATTGATGATTTAGTAGCGCTAGTGGATGGTTATGTACAAGAAGGCTATAAGCGCATGAAAATTAAAATTAAGCCAGGCTGGGACATAGAAGTAATGCGTACATTACGTGAAACGTTTCCTGATGTAGCGTTTATGGCTGATGCAAATTCAGCCTATAACCTTGAGGATGCTGCAACGCTCAAGCAACTCGATGCATTTCATTTAACAATGATTGAACAGCCTTTAGCATCAGATGACATTATTGATCATGCCACATTACAAAAATTAATCGATACACCCATTTGTTTGGATGAAAGTATTCATTCATTAGAGGATGCCCGTAAGGCTATAGAATTGGGTAGTACAAAAATTATTAATATTAAAATTGGTCGTGTAGGCGGCTTGACAGAGGCAAAGAAAATTCACGATTATTGTGAGGCTAAAAGCATTCCAGTTTGGTGTGGTGGTATGTTAGAATCTGGCATTGGTCGTGCTCACAACGTCGCATTAACAACACTATCCAATTTCGTTTTACCAGGTGATACAGCTGGCTCAAATCGCTATTGGGAAAAAGACATCATAGATCCTGAAGTTGTCGTGAAGGATGGTTATATTGAAGTGCCACAGCAGCCAGGGATTGGCTATGAGATTAATAGAGAAACGATTGAATCATTTACAGTGGCAAAAAAAACATATCAATAATTGGACAAGGATAGTAGGTGTTCTATGAAAAAGAGCTGGCAAATTGGAGGCGCATTTGTAGGATTAATTGTTGGAGCTGGCTTTGCATCAGGTCAAGAAATTATGCAATATTTCACGAGCTTTGGCTTGTACGGTATCATAGGAGGAATTGTTGCAACCGTGGCCTTTGCATTTTTGGGTATGAGCTTGGCACAATTAGGGACTGATCTACAAACGACATCTCATAAAGAAGTTATTTATCACATTGGTGGGCGTTATATTGGGGTTATTTTAGATATTGTTATTACGTTTTTCTTATTTGGCGTTGCTGTTGTTATGTTTGCTGGATCAGGATCAACCTTTCAGCAAATGTTTGGCATTAACCCAATGGTTGGAAGTATCTTTATGGTAGGTATTACGATTTTAACATTACTGTTAAACGTTAAAAATATTATCAATATAATAGCTCTAGTGACACCATATTTAATGGGGATCATTTTTATTATATTAATTTACTCCATTTTCACGATGGACTTAACGATTGCAGAGCAAAATGCTTTAGCAAAAGAGCAAACGTCTGCAGCTTCAAATTGGTTAATGGGTGCTTTACTTTATGTATCTTATAATATTGCGGCTGGTGCAGCGATGTTAATTGTTATGGGAGGGACTGTAAAAGAACGCAAAGTTGCCGGTATTGGCGGTTTGCTAGGCGGATTAATGCTAGGTGCCTTAATAATATTAATTAATATTGCTATGTTCGTTAAAATGGATGTAGTTGGTGGGGTAGCAATGCCGACATTAGAGCTTGCCAAGCAAATACATCCTGTAGTAGGGGTATTAATGTCCATTGCTTTATTAGGTATGATGTACAATACAGCTGTTGGCATGTTTTACGCATTTGCAGTGCGTTTCATAGCACCTGAACATAAATATTTTAAACTAGGTATTGTGATCATTGGTTTACTAGGCTTTGCTGCAAGCTTAGTTGGGTTTACGACGTTGGTTGGTAAGGTATATTCTACAATGGGCTATTTAGGCTTTGCTTTAATTATAGCTGTTATGATGTCATGGCTACGAAAACCGAAAGACTGATCGTGATTCATTAGATGTTTTGTACTGAAAGCGAAGCATCAGGTAAAGAATACTTCCTCACTAGACGGTGAGAGGAATCCGTTTTTTTCCTATTCAACTGGCGTATAAACGGATCTTGAAGCAAGCTCGAAAAAATGCAGTTGCAATTACGCTGGAGCGTAATTAATAAAGTTGCTGTTCTCTATTCCCTTTTGTCATTGTACTGGCATTAGGGAGTTTTTTTATGAAAACAGTGATGAAAGCTAGAGAGCAATCATACAGTAAGTATGTATTTAACGATTTTAAATTTCTGCTTAATGTATCATAAATTCTCGTAATTTAAAATAAAATCTATATTGTTGCTAGACACCTTTTTTTATGAATGCTATATTAAAGTTGTCATAGTATTTTTATCTTCATTCAGCAGAAGACTCCCACCTCTACAGGTGGTGAGATGAATGCGATTTTGGTTCCTTTTCAGTGGGTGTCCAAACACCTACTGAATGAAGATAATCGGCGGATGTCACGGATTTTCAAAGGAATGAATAAAAGGAGGTTAGCCTAAAATCTTCGCATCCTGCGAAAACGGCTAACTGACCTGCCTCATGCAGACCTGGGCACAATTCAAAATCCGGACGCAATAACGCCAAGGCGATATTGATAATTAGGAAAAATGCATTTAATCAACATGACTTTCTGAGGCCAAGCTAGTCTAAATTTTTTTCTAATTATAAGGAGTAATAGAGTAAAGAGCTAGATGAAGGATGATAGATGCCTATGGTAAAGAAAACGTTAAAACAAAGAATTGTAGACGCTTCAGTCGTGCTGTTTCAGCAAGATGGCTATCACAATGTAACTGTTGATCGCATTGTCGAATATATTGGGGCATCAAAGGGTGGATTTTATCATAATTTTAAATCGAAAGATGAATTGTTATATGAAATTCACGATGTATTTATTTCGTATGTTATTAAACAGTCACAGGATGCCTATGACAAGTACGATACACCGATTACACGCTTATGTGCAATGCTGCAAACACTGACACAAGTATTTGATATGTATCAAGCACATATTACTGTTTTTTATGAGGAAAGCCGATCACTACCGGAGGAATATAGTGAAATTATTCATAAAAAAAGAGATCAATATCGGGATATCTTACAAAAAGTTATAGGAGAGGGCCAACAAACCAATGATTTTCGTACGGAATTGCCGTGTACAATTGTCACAATGGCTATTGTTGGCATGATTAACTGGACATATAAATGGTATAAACAGACAGGTCCATTGACAATGGAGGAGATTACAGAAGTCTTCACAGACATGGTATTGCGTGCGATTGTGACGGAACAAGCAATGGAGGAAGCAACTCAATTTATGGTAAAGGGGTAGCCAGTAACATCACTGGTTTTATTAATCGTTCAAACAAACCGACTAGTCGGTATTTATCTTCGCTCAGTACAAGATTCCCGCCTCTGAAGGTGGTGAGATGAATAGGATGCGGTTCCTTTACAATGGGTTCCAAACACCTATTGAAATAGAGGAACTCAATCTAAGAACGTCACGTCCTGTGGCAATTTATCTGTGCGAAAGCAACACATGACTGAGTGACTAACATCACGTTGGCCTAATGCCTCTGGCGGATGTCACGGATTTTGAAATGTGCTCGTACAATTCAAAATCCGGACGCAATTACGCCAGGGCGAAATTGATTAGTGCATGCAACTGTCATCTGAGCAAAATCTGCTATGGCAAATTAGAAATTAGGGGGACTAGGGATGAACTTTGAATTAACGAAAGAGCAAGAGATGATTCGAGACATGGTTCGTGATTTTGCTGAAAAAGAAATTAAACCGTATGCTCGTGAGGTTGATGAGACATCGACAATGAGAATAGAGAGCTTTGAAAAAATGGCGGAGCTAGGCTTATTGGGTATTCCATTTCCTGAAGAATACGGTGGTTCAGGCGGGGATACAGTGTCTTATGCTTTAGCGGTGGAAGAAATTGGGCGCGCGTGTGGAGGTACTGGATTAAGCTATGCTGCAGCAGTTAGCTTAGGGGCTTCACCAATCTATAATTTCGGCACAGAGGAACAAAAGCAAGAATGGCTTGTTCCGTTAGCAAAAGGCGAGACATTAGGATCATTCGGTTTAACAGAGCCTAATGCAGGTTCAGATGCTGGTGGAACGCGAACAACAGCTGTTATTGATGGTGATGATTACGTCATTAATGGTGAAAAATGCTGGATTACAAATGCAGGCTATGCACGTCAAATTATTGTGACAGCTGTAACAGGCAAGCGAGAAAATGGTAAAAAAATTATTTCATCTATTATTGTTCCAACGAATACTCCGGGTGTAACAATAAATTGCAATTACGACAAAATGGGTGTTCGTGGCTCAAATACATGTGAGATTGTTTTGCAGAATGTTCGTGTCCCAAGAGCTAATCTTTTAGGGGATGAAAAACGCGGATTTAGTCAATTTTTAAATACGTTAGATGGTGGACG
The DNA here is from genome assembly GCF_050272555.1 of Lysinibacillus sp. NPDC047702. Taxonomy (NCBI): domain Bacteria; kingdom Bacillati; phylum Bacillota; class Bacilli; order Caryophanales; family Bacillaceae; genus Lysinibacillus; species Lysinibacillus sp. NPDC047702. The sequence continues at coordinate 94,702 of NZ_JBNNMG010000011.1, forward strand.
GATTTCAATTGCTGCCTTGTCGGTAGGAATTGCACAGGCTGCTTATGAAAAGGCATTAAAATTCGCTAAAGAACGTGAGCAATTTGGTGCACCAATATCAAAGCTACAGGCTATCCAGTTTAAACTAGCTGATATGGCAATGGAAATAGAGCTTGCGCGTACGTTAGTACATAAGGCGGCATGGCTTAAGGATCAAAAGAAACCATTCGGAAAGGAAGCTGCAATGGCAAAATTATTTGCTTCTGAAATGGGCTTCCGTACTTGTAATCAGGCAATTCAAATTCATGGCGGTTCAGGCTATATGAAAGAATACGACGTAGAGCGTCATCTGCGTGACATTAAGTTAATGGAAATCGGTGAGGGAACATCAGAAATTCAACGTCTCGTTATTTCTCGTTTAATTGGTTGTTAATCATAATCAATTATGCCTCGGCATAATTGCTGTCCTGAATCGGCTTTGTTTTTGCACAAAGAACTCCTTTTCGATTCTGTGACATCCGCTGGAGGCTTTAACTTATTTCAGCAGATGTTTGAACACCTGCTGAAAAGTAACTTAAAACCGCATTCATCTCACCACCTATAGAGGTGGGAGACTTCTGTAGCTGAAAGAAGTTAGCATAAAGGAGGATTTTCATGGCAGAACTTGTGTATCAAACTATTGGTCAATTGCTAGATGAACAATCTGAAAAGTATCCACAGCACGAAGCATTAGTGTATGCAGATAGGGATTTACGAATGACCTATGATCAGTTAAATCGTCAAAGTCGTTTAGTTGCAAGAGGGCTAATGGCTCTCGGTATAGAAAAGGGCGAACATATCGCAGTATGGACAACGAATGTTCCAGAATGGGTACAGTTACAATTTGGTACAGGTAAAATGGGCGCCCCGATCGTCACAGTAAATACAAATTATCGTGCAAGTGAGTTGGAATATTTATTAAAGCAATCCGATGCAAAAACAATTTTTTTAATTGAAAATTATCGAGACCATTCTTTTATCAATACACTACAAGAGTTATGTCCAGAGCTTGAGCATTGTGAACCAGGTAATTTACAAGCCAAGCGATTGCCTTTATTGAAAAATGTTATTTTAATCGGTGAGACGAAATATCCTGGAGTACTTAATTGGTCTGATGTTTTAGCTGCCGCTGAGCAAGTAACAGAGGAGCAATTAGATCAAAGACAGCAATCACTTCATTACGATGATGTCATTAATATTCAATATACTTCTGGTACAACAGGCTTTCCAAAGGGTGTAATGTTGACGCATTACAACCTAGTGAATAATGCTATAAATATTGCCGAATGCATGCGATTAACTTCTAAGGATCGTTTATGTATTCCTGTACCGTTCTTCCATTGCTTCGGATGTGTCATTGGAACATTGGCTATCACAACTAGCGGTGGGACGATGGTGCCAGTACAGGAATTTTCACCTGCTGAGGTACTGAGTACAGTTGAGAAAGAAAAATGCACAGCGTTGCATGGTGTACCAACAATGTTTATTAGTGAGCTCAATTTACCTAATTTTGAGTCGTTTGATCTATCCACATTGCGAACGGGTGTCATGGCTGGCTCTAACTGTCCTATTGAGGTGATGAAGGCTGTTATCGAAAAGATGGGAATGAAGGATATTACCATCTGCTATGGGCAAACAGAATCATCTCCTGTAATTACACAAACAAGAACAGATGACCAACTAGCATTAAAGGTAGAAACAGTTGGTCGTGCATTACCGAATCTAGAAGTTAAAATTGTCATTCCTGGTACAGATGAAGTAGCTGCACCGCTTGAGCAAGGTGAGCTTTGCACAAGAGGCTATCACGTGATGAAGGGGTATTATAAAAATCCAGAAGAAACGGATCTTGCCATCGATCAGCAAGGCTGGCTGCATACTGGAGATTTAGCAACGATGGATGAAGCTGGCTATATTCGGGTAACAGGTCGTTTAAAGGATATGATTATTCGTGGTGGCGAAAATTTATATCCGAGAGAAATTGAAGAGTTCCTATACAAGCATTCAAAAATTTCTGATGTACAGGTTGCGGGCGTTCCTGATCCTGTTTATGGGGAGGAAGCGGCTGCTTGGATTATTCTGAGAGAGGGAGAACAAGCAACAGAGGAAGAGATTCGAGATTTCTGCAGAGATAAAATTTCTAGACATAAAATTCCACGGCATATTTTCTTTATTGATCATTATCCGATGACTGCATCAGGAAAGGTTCAAAAGTATAAATTACGTGAGGATTTTGTTGCGACAGTAATGTAGGAAGGGGCGGTGTTATGTTTAAGAAGGTTTTAATTGCCAACCGTGGGGAGATCGCTAGGCGGATTATAAGAACTTGTAAGCGACTAAATATTCAAACAGTTGCGGTGTATTCAGAGGCAGATGCTGGTAGCCTACATGTTAAAGATGCTGATGAAGCGTATTGTGTAGGAAAACCGCCTGTTGCACAAAGCTATTTAAATATTGACCGCATTCTCGAAATTGCACAGGAAAGTAGTGCAGATGCTGTTCATCCAGGCTATGGCTTATTATCAGAGAACGCTGATTTTGCGCAGCGTTGTACAGAGGCTGGCCTTATATTTATTGGACCGAGTGCAGATGTTATTGCCTCGATGGGAAGTAAATTAGAGGCACGAAAAACGATGAAGGCAGCGGGTGTACCAATTGTAGAAGGTGTAGAAACACCCGTAGCAAATGTAGAAGAGGCAATCGCAATTGCTGCCCGTCTTGGCTATCCGGTTATGTTAAAAGCTTCTGCTGGTGGTGGCGGTATCGGCATGCAGCTTGTTGAAAATTCTGAGGAGCTGGCAAAGGCATTTGAGGGAAATCAAAAGCGAGCACAGTCATTTTTCGGAGACGGGACAATGTATATGGAGCGATTTATTGCGAATCCGCATCATGTTGAGGTTCAAATAATTGCAGACCAACATGGCAATGTTGTACCACTCTTTGAACGTGAGTGTTCCATCCAGAGGAGAAATCAAAAAGTAGTGGAGGAAGCACCATCTCCCTTCATTTCAGCTGAAACAAGAGAACGCATGCTAGAAGCGTCCGTCAAGGCAGCAAAGCATATTGGGTATGTGAATGCTGGTACGATTGAATATCTGGTAGATGTAAATCAACAATTTTACTTTTTAGAGATGAATACACGTCTACAGGTAGAGCATCCCGTAACAGAGGAAATTACAAAGCTAGATTTGGTGGAGGAGCAATTAAAGATCGCAGCAAAACAGCCATTAACATTTACGCGGGAGAGCATTCGTAAAGAAGGGCATGCAATTGAAGTGCGCATATATGCTGAAAATCCTGCCACATTTTTCCCTTCGCCAGGTATTATCACAGCACTAGAGTTACCTGAGGGTGAGGGTATTAGACATGAATGTGGTGTAGAGGCAGATTCAACAGTAACACCTTTCTATGATCCAATGATAAGCAAGCTAATTGTGTGGGGAAATACACGTGCAATTGCATGTGAAAGACTTATTCAAGCACTTCAAGCTTATAAAGTAGAAGGAATTCAAACAAATATACCAATGCTCTTGAAAACAGTTACGCATGAGCAATTTTTAAAAGGCAATACAACGACTAAATTTGTCGATGAATATTATTTACCGCAATTAGCACAGTCAAAATAAGAAATAAAATATTCAAAGCATTCGCATGCATTTGCAAGTGCGAATGCTCTACTTAAAATTAGGAGTGATGAACAATGGCAACAGTAAAAGCAAGCATGGCGGGAACAGTATGGAAAATCGTGGTGGCAGAAGGAGAGAAAGTGACAGCAGGTCAAGATGTAGCGATTTTAGAGTCCATGAAAATGGAGATTCCTATTGCGGCAGAAGAGGATGGCGTGGTGACAAAAATCATTGCTAATGAAGGGGATTTCATTAATGTTGATGATGATATTTTAGAAATTGAATAAGAGGGGGCTTCTTGATGCAACTACCAACACATGTAACGATAAAGGAAGTAGGTCCTCGTGATGGCTTGCAAAATGAGAAGACACATCTTTCAACTGCTGACAAGGTACAGCTAGTGAATTTACTTAGCCATACAGGTTTGAACTATATAGAGGTCACATCCTTTGTGCATCCAAAATGGATACCGCAATTGGCAGATGCGGTAGAAGTGCTTCAGACCATTAAACGACAAAAAAATATTACCTATGCTGCACTCGTACCGAATATACGTGGCTTAGAACGGGCATTGCAGGCAGAAGTAGATGAAGTGAGCGTTTTTATGTCAGCAAGTGAAAGCCATAATCAGAGCAATATTAATAAAACAATTCACGACACATTTCCAATATTAGAGGAAGTAGCTACTGGGGCCAAGGCAGCTCATAAAAATGTGCGAGGATATATTTCAACAGTGATTGGCTGCCCATATGAAGGTTACATACAACCAGAAAAGGTTTTGAGAGTGACTGAAAACCTATTAGAAATGGGTATCGATGAAATTTCACTTGGTGACACGATTGGCGTTGGTGTACCGACTCAGGTAGAGAGCTTATTAAATGAATTACTAAAAAGGTACCCTGTAGAGCATTTTGCTATGCATTTTCATGATACACGAGGGACAGCACTCGCTAACATCCTAAAATCCTTAGAAATGGGCATAACAAAATTTGATAGTGCACTTGGCGGGCTGGGAGGATGTCCATACGCCAAGGGGGCTTCAGGTAATGTGGCCACGGAAGATTTATTGTATTTATTGGATGGAATGGGTATTAAAACAGGTGTAGAGATGAATAAAGTGCTAGAGGCGGCACTTTTTATAGAAGAGAAACTTGGAAAGACGGTTGCATCTAAACAAATGGCAATTGTCCGTAATGAAAGGAGTGCGAATCAATAATGACGCAACTCGTTCGTTTTGAAATAGTAGAAGGTAACATCGGGCTAATAACACTGACAAGACCTGACGCTGCAAATGCTATGTCTGTCCAACTACTAAAAGAGTTAGGTGCAACACTGGATCACATAAGCGGAGATTCAGCAGTACGAGTAGTGCTATTAACAGGTGCTGGGGAAAAGGCTTTTTGTGCAGGTGCCGATTTAAAAGAACGTAAAGGTATGTCTGATCAACAGGTTAAGCAGATTGTTCAGTTAATTGGTGCGACTGTAACAAAAGTAGAAGCACTTGCTCAACCTGTCATTGCTGTATTAAATGGTGTGGCATTTGGCGGAGGTCTTGAGTTAGCATTAGCATGCGATTTACGTATTGCTGCTAAACATACAAAAGTAGGACTTACTGAGACATCTCTTGGCATTATTCCAGGAGCAGGTGGCACGCAGCGTCTTCCGCGTTTAATTGGTATAGGAAAAGCAAAGGAATTAATCTATACAGCGCGCCGATTAAGTGCTGAGGAAGCTAAAGACTATGGCATTGTGGAGTACGTTTATGAGGGTCATGAGGTACATGCTAAGGCAATACAGCTTGCACTTGAAATGGCTAAAAATGCTCCGCTCTCCTTAATTCAGGCAAAAATAGCGATGAATCAAGGGGTTGAGGTGGATTTAGCAAGCGGCTTAAAAATTGAATCTCTCGCATATAGTGTTCTGATTCCTACAGAAGATCGATTAGAGGGCTTGCTTGCCTTCCAAGAAAAACGCGCACCACAATACTCAGGGAAATAAAATTTTTTGCTATTTGAGTAGTGGAACTGGCATCCTGTGAAATCACATGTGTAATCAATATCCTGTTGATACTGTTTTCACTTGATAGAACAGTATGTAGCATGGTGGATTGTAGGAGATAATTTATCTTTTACACCTACTGAAATAGAGGAACTCAGTCTAAGAACGCCACGTCCTGTGGCAATGACTGAGTGACCAACATCTTGTTGCTGCCGCTACGTTAGCACTACGCTTTCGCACAAAAAACATCTGTTGGCCCAAAGCCTCTGGCGGATGTCACGGATTTTCAAAGGAATGAATAAAAGGATGTTAGCCTAAAACCTTCGCATCCTGCGAAAACGCCTAACTGATCTGCCTCGTGCAGGCCTGGGCACAATTCAAAATCCGGACGCAATAACGCCAAGGCGATATTGATTTTTTGTAAGAAACCAAAAGGCGCAAAGTGTCAGGGTTTTATGGCATAACTGATTGGGCAAAGGGAGGAATTAACATGAGCAATATTTCGACAGATAATTCAACTACACTAAAGGATAAAATTTTAGCAGGTGGTTTACCGAAATATCACGATAAAAATGCACAACAAGGAAAGCTCTTTGTACGGGAACGACTGGAATTATTACTGGACGATGGATTACAATCAGAGGATGGTCTTTATGCGAACTGTTTAGCAGGTGATTTACCAGCGGATGGTGTGATAACAGGAATCGGTAAAATACATGGTCGTACTGTCTGTGTATTAGCAAATGACTCAACAATTAAAGCGGGCTCTTGGGGTAAACGTACAGTAGAAAAAATGATTCGTATACAAGAAACAGCCGAAAAATTAAACTGTCCATTACTTTATCTAGTTGATTCAGCAGGTGCTCGTATTACAGATCAATTAGAGATGTTCCCAGGACGAAGAGGTGCCGGGCGAATTTTCTATAATCAGGTAAAACTTTCCGGGAAAGTACCGCAAATATGCCTATTGTTTGGACCATCCGCTGCTGGTGGCGCTTATATTCCTGCCTTTTGCGATATCGTTGTCATGGTTGAGGGCAATGCATCCATGTATTTAGGTTCTCCACGTATGGCAGAAATGGTTATCGGGGAAAAGGTAGACTTAGAAACAATGGGTGGTGCAAAAATGCACTGTTCGGTTTCTGGTTGTGGAGATGTGCTCGTTAAAACGGAGCAGGAAGCCATTGCGTATGCTAGAAAATATTTAGGTTATTTTCCTAATAACTATGCAGAACGCAGCAAGATTGAGGAAGCTAAATCACCAGCTTCATTTGATAAGTCCATTGAAGAATTAATTCCTCAAAATCAAAATGTACCTTTTGATATGTATAAATTAATCGATCGTATTATTGATGAAGATTCATTTTGTGAGGTTAAAAAATTATTTGCTCCCGAATTAATAACTGGGCTTGGTCGTATCAAAGGACAATCGGTTGGCATTATTGCAAACCAGCCTCGTGTAAAAGGAGGCGTATTATTCCACGATTCTGCTGATAAAGCTGCAAAATTTATTTCACTTTGTGATGCGTTTAATATTCCACTCCTTTTCCTAGCAGATGTACCAGGCTTTATGATTGGGACGCAGGTTGAGAAGGCTGGCATTATCCGTCACGGTGCAAAGATGATATTTGCAATGAGTGAGGCAACGGTTCCAAAGCTAACGGTCATTGTTCGTAAGGCATATGGGGCAGGGTTGTATGCAATGGCTGGTCCAGCATTCGAGCCGGATTGCTGTATTGCATTAACCAACGCCCAAATTGCCGTAATGGGACCTGAAGCTGCAGTGAACGCTGTATATGCTAATAAAATTGCAGAACTTCCAAAAGAGGAGCAAGCAAGCTTTATTGCAGAAAAACGCAAAGAATATCAGGAGGAAATTGATGTTTATCGTTTAGCATCAGAGCTAATCATTGACGATGTGATTGCACCGAATGATTTAAGAACAGTACTTGAATCACGTTTAGAGCTATATATGTCAAAATACTTATTATTCTCAGAGCGTAAGCATGGAGTTAATCCAGTATAAAATTATTGAAGGTGCTTTTCCCCTAATGCTAGATATGTACGGAAAATCCAATAGATAAACTACAAGGCCGGCTCAATGGTAGGAGTCGGTCTTTTGAATACGTCTAAACTTGCTTGAATATAAATATTTATAAACTTAGCTTAATATACCTCTTGCATGGGGATGGGGGGCATATTAAAATATGGGAAGAATATAAGGAAGTAGGTCGTTTAGGCATGCAAAAAAATAATATTTCTAATATGCAAGGTGATGCCAAGCTCCCATTGCCTTATCGTTCGTTGATTGATACGTATTATTTTCCCCTAAAAATAATAGGATGGACTACTTTTTGTATCTATTCATTTATTGCTTTTTATAAATTAGTCATTGATCGTCTAGTAGATGTCATCATAATTTTATGGAAGGACGAATACACACTCATTGAATTAGGTCTGTTTGATTATAGTGACTGGCGATTAACCACAAATTTTGTACCCTTTGAAACTATTCTGCGCTATATAAACTACTCTCAGTATTTTAATTTGGATATCATTATTATTAATTTACTCGGCAATTTATTAATATTTACACCTATGGGCTTTTTGTTACCTTTGTTGTCTAAAAAGTTTCGGAGGGCTTGGGCAGTGATATGTGCAGGTTTTTTATCTAGCTTAGCCGTTGAAACAATACAATTTATTTTTACGGTTGGCTCAGCGGATATTGATGATTTAATTTTAAATACGCTTGGCGCATGGTTTGGTTACCTAGCCTATAGAAGTATCCTTATTAAACCTAAAAAAAAATGTTAGAAACAGTCTGTGCCAAAAGACTGTTTTTTTTATGTAATTAACACTATTTGGAAAGTAGGAAAAGTGTTAAGTTTCGTAGAAAAGTTTTAATTAAAAGAAAATATAGGATTTTATAAAGGTATTTATGCCTATGTGAATAAAAAAAGATTATTTCTTTAGGAGGTTAGTAGTAATTTGGGCTTGAATTTAATATAGAAAATTCCGATAATGAGTGTACAGAAACTGTTCAGGTGGTAGAGATATAGTTAATAGAGGATATTATCATATCTAATATTTAACTTCTTTCAGCAGAAGTCTCCCACCTCTATAGGTGGAGAGATGAATGCGAATTTAAGCTACTTTTCAGCGGGTGTCCAAACACCCGCTGAAAGAAGTTAAAGCCTCCGGCGGATGTCACGGAATCGGAAAGGAGTTCTTTGTGTAAGCACAAAGCCGATTCCAGACTCAATTATGCCGAGGCATAATTGATCTTGCATATTAAGTAAGAAAGCTGAGGTGATCATATGAAAATATCAAGTTTAATAGAACATGAAAGAATTTCAACTTCAAATCGCAAAAAAGTATTGCAGCGAAAAGAAGCAGGGGACGCCTATCGAAAAAATGCATTGTATTTTCAGCCAAAGAAAAATCCATTATTGCAAGAGCTTGAGAGTTTATTATTAGGTCAAAAGGATTTAGACCTCTTCGAGCAACAAAAAGAGGAATCACAGGAAGTCACGCCTCAACAACAAGCCATTTTTCAGGAGATGGAACAAACAAAAAAGAGTGTTCTGGCTCATGAACAAGCAAATAAGATGGGCAACAGTGAGGGTTATGAATCAATTTCCTTTTCTCAGCTATCAGAAGTTGAAGATGTAGTTGGTATGAATCCCGAAAAAACGTTGCAAGTTTTAGAACAAGTACGTAATGCAGCATTATCACCAGCACAGCCTTCAACTCAAGATTTACGTATCGCAGAAAGTGCAAACGCACAAATTCAACAAATTCAGGCACAATTACAGGGTCAGGAATTCAATCAAAACGTAATAACTGACAGCGAGCCTGCTTATTTAAGTGAAGTCATTGAAGTCAAAGTACCAGAACGTTTTACGAAGGAATTGATATTAGATCCATTTGCAGATACAATTTTCGGTAAGAGTTATGGGGAGGGATTCAAGGCAGGGACATTTAAACATGCTTCTGAAAAATATGCGACCCATATCCAAATGGCGAAAAATGGCTATCGACTAGGGAATGAAGCCACGTTCTCGATGATAGCTTAATGTTGCAGATGGGAGTTTTAAAATATGGCAAAGGCAAAGCATGCTAAGACGAATGCTATACGATTGTTGGAGCAACAAAAAATACAATTCGAAGTAATTGAATATGAAACTGGCGATGGTCAAGTGGATGGTATTTCGGTCGCTGAAAAAATTGGTCATCCAGCTTCTCGCGTTTTTAAAACTTTAGTGGCAAAGGCAAGCGCACAAAAGCTTTTTGTATTTGTTATTCCTGTTGCTCAAGAGCTTGATTTAAAAGCGGCTGCGAAAGTAGTAGGAGAGAAAAAAATTGAAATGCTCCCTGTCAAGGAGTTACTGACCTACACAGGCTACGTACGTGGTGGCTGCTCACCTGTGGGCATGAAGAAGCTTTATCCGACAGTCATTGATGCATCTGCACAAGAGCAAGGCGATATTATTGTTAGCGCTGGGAAAATTGGGATGCAAATCCATGTACAATTAAATGATCTAATTGCTATCACAAAGGCAAAGCTGGAAGCGATTACAACTACCCATGAATAACAGATGGGTAGTTTTTTTATTTGGAGTTTAAAGCCATACCTTTGTTAAAGAGAAGAGTCTTTCTCTGCCGACTAAGAAAACTGCTCAGACAGAGAAACAATTTGGTCTTATGTCAATAAAATGGACACAAAAAATCGAGCGTTTTTTTACTACCGCCCTTTGGTTGGTCTGCTCTTTTTATCGACGCCCTCCAAAATGGAGCCCGTCGATAAAAAGACCTTTAAGCGGATTTTGAACGGT